>JANYKF010000360.1 GCA_025361665.1 Clostridiaceae bacterium | reverse complement strand
CGCAGGCCGCTCCTCAGGCGCAATCCGTATAGAATGCCGCGCACAATCCAGTCCACATACATGCCCAGCCAGATGCCCACCACGCCGAGTTTCAAGGGAATGGCAAACAGATAGCCAAGTACGATGCGGAACGTCCACATGCCGATGACAGAGGTGATCATCGTGAATTTCACATCCCCCGCACCTTTCAGTCCGGATGGCAGCAGGAAGGACCAGGACCATGCGATGGGCGACACGATGAGGGACATCCGGAATAATTGGGATGCCAGCCGGATAATTTGCGGTTCCTGCGAGTAGAGGCCTGCGATGCCGGGCGTGATGGGGTATGTCACCAGACCCATGACTATCTGAGCCGCAACGGCGAGCCAGATCATGTATTTCATGAGGGAAGCGGCCTCTTCGGTATCCCGGCGGCCCATTGCCTGGCCCACCATGGTTGTCGCCGCGATGCAGAGCGCGTTTCCGGGGATCAGCAGGAGGGAATTCATGGAGCCCGCGATATAGTTGGATGCAATGGAAATCGTACCCATCCCGACAATGAACACCTGGGTGATCTGCTTTCCGCCATTGAACATGAGGGATTCCACGGAGGAGGGAATTCCGATGCCGAAAATGGACTTCAGCAGGGAAATGTTCAGCTTGAATTTGCCGAACCAGCCCAGCCTCATCTGCTTGGTTCCCCGCACCAGGACCGTCAGGACGAACAGGGCACCCAGCGAACGCGCGATGGAGATGGCGATGGCCGCGCCTTTCACGCCCATGCCGGGGATGTGGATGCTTTCTGCGCTGCCGCCGAAATTCAGGCCGTAGATGAGCGTGTAGCTCAATATCAGGTTCACCGCA
Organism: Clostridiaceae bacterium; assembly: GCA_025361665.1. Taxonomy (GTDB): domain Bacteria; phylum Bacillota; class Clostridia; order DSM-8532; family DSM-8532; genus JAEWSN01. Next base: position 4,083 of record JANYKF010000360.1, on the reverse strand, counting down.
TTGATGATGATGTTGATTTTCATTGGGGTCCGGGTGTCCCCCGCTCCCCGCAGCACGCCGTTTGCGATGGTGGACAGGCAGATGAGCGGGTATGTGAGAACCGTGATGTCGAAATAGAGAAATGCATTTTTCAGCACGGCTGGTTCCGCCGTGGAATAGATGCTGCGTATCAGCAGGTCCTTGCAGAACCAGAGGACAACCGTTACAAAGACGGAAATGACGAAACCCGAGAACAGGGCCTGTTTTGCGGCATCATTGGCCTGTTCTGTTTTTCCGAGTCCGGTGAGTTGTGCAACAACTACCGTGCCACCTACCGCCAGCGCGGAGAAGAATGCGATGAAGATGAAATGGATGGAGTCCACCATGCCGATGGCGGAAACCGCCTCCGCGCCAATCCGGCTGGCCATGATGGTATTCACGACGCCCAGCGACATCAGAAACGTTTGTTCCAGCAAGATGGGTATGGTCAGTTTCAATACGTCTTTACGAATCCAATTCTTTGGCAACGTCATTTTCAGCCTTTTCCTGACAGCAAAATCTCATTCCGGAGAGTGCATTCTAGCCTTTTCCCGCCAATGGAATTTCGTTTTGGAGAGAAGATATTAGGCTTTTCCCGCCAATAGGATTTCATTCTGGAGTGATTCCTTGATCAGATCGATGAGGGGGCGGTTCTTCGAATAGAGGCACACATCCTGATCGGCACCCGTGAGTTCTCCGGTCAGAACCTCCTTCGAGTCTGCAATCAGCCGGATTTGGCCATGCTTTTTGTGGATGGTGTGGGTTATCGCCCCCGGTATGGGAACGCCTGCCGAAGTGATGATGACCACCTTGAGGCCTTTTGCAATGGCTCCCTCCAGATCGTCCTGCACGAGATGAATTTCGTCCGCCATCATCGAAATATAGACCCGCTGCGCGGCGTGATTGATGATGTAGCACATCTTGTTGAGGATGTTCTGATGCCCGGAAATCGTGACATAGCCTTCAGGAGCGGTTTTCAGTTCAGGCGCTTCCGCCCGGATAATGCGCAGGGTCATTTCCATTTCACGGCTTTTATTCGCGCAATACTCCTCTGGTGGCACGGCGAGGTATTTCTGAGGGTTTCCCTCGGCCACGCGGGCACCGCCCTTGTCTGCCAATGCGGATAAGGCCTGGTAGACGTTGGCCCTGGGGATGCCTGTGATTTTAGCCAACTCGTATCCGGTTACCTCCCCTTCGCGGTTCAGCGCCACATACAACTCGGATTCATGCCGTGTCAGTCCCGTTTTCATCAAAGCGTCCGATAAATTCATATGTGTTCCCCTTGCAAGATAGATCTGTGTTTGCATTCAGGCGCTGCGTTTTCAGGTAGTCTCCATGTGGTTGGCATGTAAAACGCAGGCGATTCATGTTTCTACAGCATATCGCATCAGAGGAGGAGGCACAAGCGGGAGAACCGGGGCAAATGGGAGAAATGAGCGATTATGGAGAAATTGGGCAGCAAGTTGAAATGAGGATGGATGTGAGAAATGGACTCATTTTTCTTTCCTGAGTATCTCCAGCAACTCGGTCAGTGCGTTCCCAAACCCAATAAATCGTCTGTTGAGCGGCGATTGGCATAAAATGCGATTGCATCGCCCTCGCGGATATCCCAGGCCTGACTGGTTTGAGATGGCTGAGAAGGCAGTGATGGCTGAGATGGCTGAGATGGGCGAGATGGCTGAGATGGCTGAGATGGCTGAGATGGCTGAGATGGCTGAGATGGCTGAGATGGCTGAGATGGCTGAGATGGCTGAGATGGCTGAGATGGCTGATTGGTCTGAATGGTTTGATATCCTTCGAGAAACCACCCGTTGCCTTTGTCTGTGAGGGTGGGGTCTGCACCCAAGGGAACGGAAGTCTTGCTGATGGATGCGGCATCCAGGTCGCGGCCGGAATACAGGAGCGTCGGATTCGCAAAATCACCGTTGTTGATGACTTCCATTGCCCGGAAATTGACAAGAAGGAATCCTTCTTTCAGGAAAACCGGGTCCTGCGGTGTAATCCGCGCAATACGGGATAAATCCGTTCCCCTCGGCACTATCAACGTATCCGGCGGCAACCGGTACTCCCCGTACCACTTCTGCATGGACGCGAAGGCCAGGGTTTCATCCACGGGTGAAGGCAACGCGACAACAGCTGCATTGTTGATGCCGATGCTGCTGGTGTTGGCGCCCGCACCACTGGACAGAGCGGGTGTCGGACCCCGGAAGGTGCGCACCGGTTCACCCATCAGGATGCGCCAGGTACGGAACATGTTCTCTCCCTTTTGCGCGCGTTGCAGGAATGCTTTGGCAAATGCGGCGTCCGATGCATATCCGGGAATGCCGCCTTTCAGCTGCCAGATTGATTTTCCGGCATCGGTCCACTCTGTCTCAAGAAGTCCGCGGTACGCGAGATTCATCTTTCCGGACCAAATGGCAGTATCGTCGGCACTTCCCACTTTCACCAGCGGTTTGCCCGGCACGGAATAGTACAAATCGACTTCCATGCGGTTCTTCCCGTTCTTGTCCACATAGGCAAAGGCTGGATGGATGCGGATGGCATCGTTCCCGTCATAAAAATCACCGATCGTCTTGACCTCGAACTTCATGCCATATCCCAGTTTCACAGCTCGATCCTGAAAACCGGTCTGGGTGTTCTTTCCCGGCATCACGGGAAGGAAGCTTGTACGGGCCATGTCGGAGTCTCCGTTTATATTCCGGGTTCCGGTCGCGAACCTCTTTCCCGTGCTTGCCACACTTCCCTTTGCGGTCCGGAAAAAGGTCTCCCACATTGGGTCTTCGACATCCGTCACTTGGAAATCATACATTCGGCCGACTATGCTGACTGGAATGGAAACGGAGACAGCATGGGCGGATTGCGGCAGATTGGCACTGACCCCGGATTCCAGGCGACCCGTGAGTTGAGGCGTTCCTGTGATTTGCTGTGATGTTTCCCCGATTTGCTGCGATGTTCCCCCGATTTGCTGTGATGTTCCCCCGATTGACAGGCGGGTTTCCGTCATATCTGCCGTTGCTGTGGTGATTCGCGAACCACTGAATGCATCGTTGATAGAGCGAGTCCGGATTTCCACAACATGATTTCCCGGCTGCACCCATGATGGAACCTTCAGTTCCATTTGGTTTTGCGCGTTTGGAATGCCGAGACCTTCAAGGGAATGCCATTTCCCCGCTTGCAGGAACTGGCCGGTGTAAAGGCTGCCCAAATAGGCATCGAAGGATAACCTCACGTCCCGACCAGCGATATAGCTTGAATAGTCACGGATTCCATATCCTGGGATTCCAAGATGGCTTCCAAAATTGGAAAGCCTGATGACGAAAGGCCTTCCAAGCACAACAGAAGCTGTATTCGCATCGGCCTGAGGGTTCTGATTATGCGCGTCATCCGAAACAAGTCCGGCTGTCAAGACAACCGGAGTATGTATCGCGACCGGATTGATTCCTGCGATAGGTTGCTCAATGGATGTTTGGGTTCCCCCATTGATGACTGAATTCGGCATGCGGACATATCGAATGGTTCCGGTTGTCGGAAATGTCCCATTCGCGATATTGGCTGGAATGGCTAAGCTTGGCTTATACAGGGCATCACGTGACAATGTGCCAGGAATGGCAGGGTTCGGCTGCGAACCTGAACCTGATGTGACGGCATCATTCAGAACAGTTTTCCCATTGATGCACAGGCGGTCATTTCGCACGGGAATACTTGATACGGCTGATTGCGCCGCACTTTGGATGGATGCAGTATCCCATGATTGCGCACTTGCACTGCGACTGACTGCACCAGTCTGCACATGGTAGGTCAAAAGATCGTCCGCCTGATGAAGGATATCAATGGCCGGAGGGCTGTATGCGGGTGAAAGTGGAGGCTGAAGTGGTGATTGCAGTGTTGACTGCATGGATGGCTGCAAGGTCACGACTCCGCCGGGCAGCGAAATGCTGCGTACTGTAGCGGATTCCATCGCAAATACCTCGAGGGAGCTGATTTCCCAGAAGGAGTAGCTGCGCGATACCTGGACTATTGTGGTGGCGTATGTTGGCGCGGGTGGATCTGGTACTGCCGGCGCAG
>JANYKF010000357.1 GCA_025361665.1 Clostridiaceae bacterium | reverse complement strand
TCGATCTTTTCGGTCGTTGTTGCCCTGCAGATCGGAGCGTTTGGCGTTGTCCTGGAAACGGTTGCCTCAGGCAAGACGGAATTGCCGTTTTCTTCTTTTGTTTTGCTGATGCAGCCCATCCACCTGGCCATCGGGCTTGTCGAGGGCCTGGTCACGGCTGCCGTGCTCACGTTCGTCTGGCGGGCGCGACCGGACTTGCTTGCCATCGATGGGGGGCATTTGCCCGCGGGCATTTCCCTCAAGAAGGTTCTGATTGGGTTCGGCATCGCTGTTCTTGTCGTGGGCGGGGGGTTGTCCCTGCTCGCATCCTCCAATCCGGATGGACTGGAATGGTCCGTGTTCCATGTCACTGGGAAAGAGAGGCTTGCTGCAGACGGCACAACGCATGATTTTTTTGCAGCTGTGCAGGATAAAACCGAACTGCTGCCCGATTATTCACTCAAGACGCCGGAAGGAACGGACCGCAACGGTTCCGGAACATCCACCGCAGCAGGAACCTCTGTTTCGGGGATTGTCGGCGGTACCATGACCTTGCTGCTTGCCGGGTTGATTGGCCTTCTCGTCACGTGGCTCAGGAAACGGGGCAAACATGCCTAGACAGGTTGAAAGGCATTTTCATTCGTCCCCTCTGACGAACGCCATACGGGACATGCACAGGATGGAATCCCTCTCTCTGCTTGATACCGGCATTCACAGGCTGCACCCTGTAACCAAGCTCATCACGACGATTGCATTCCTGATTGCGGCCCTCTCGTTCGAACGCCATGCGGTTGGCCGACTGCTGCCGCTTTTTCTGTACCCCCTGGTGATCGCCGCATTGGCCGATCTTCCCTGGAAGCCCTTCCTGAAGCGGCTGCTGGCTGTGGAGCCGCTCATCGTGGGGATAGGCATCCTGAATCCGCTCTTTGATCCGGTCCCGATTTCCATTGGCGACATCACGCTGGCCCGGGGATGGCTGACTTTCCTGTCCATTGTGCTGAAAACAAGCCTGGCGGTTTTGGCCGCCCTGCAGTTGATTGCCTGCACGGGCATGGAGCGCATGCTTTCCGGCATGCATCTGTTGGGGATGCCGCGGGTCCTTGTCATGCAGATTTCGTTGACCTATCGCTATATTACGGTCCTTGCAGAGGAAACGGGACGCCTGCTGACCGCCTATACCCTGCGTTCATCCGGGAAGCGCGGAGTACGCGCGGCAGCTTGGGGTTCCCTTGCCGGCATGCTGCTGCTGCGGTCATTCGATCGGGCGCAGCGCGTCCATCAGGCCATGCGCCTGAGAGGCTACAGCGGGTATGCCCCGTTGCCTCCTGGAACCCGTCCGGGATTGCGTGATGCGGTATTTTTGGCTTGCTGGCTGTCCTGGTTCGTCCTGATCAGATTGGCGGATTTGCCGTTGCTGCTGGGAAGATGGATGACCGGTTTTTTTGGGTAGACTGCACATGCTTCGCGGCAAATCACCAGGAAGACCTGCAAATGCGTCCTGGTCTACCGATATATGTTATTTGAAAGACGCATTTGCAGGGTAGCGAAGGGAATCAGACGGAATCCGCCTTCGGATGAATAGGAAGGACGCAGCGAATATGAGTCATCACAAGTTGGAAGCCATCGATCTGAAGTACGGATATCCTGATGGGCATGAGGCAATCCGAGGGATTTCATTTGAAGCGGTTCACGGGGAAGCCGTGGGCATCATCGGCGCTAACGGCGCGGGGAAAAGCACCCTTTTGATGCTGATGATGGGGCTTCTCCATCCCAATGCCGGGAAGGTGCGCATTGGCGGCGTGGAACTGACGGCCAAAACATTGCCGGACATCCGGAAACGGGTCGGCATGGTATTCCAGAATCCCGATGATCAGCTCTTCATGCCAACCGTCGGGGAAGACGTGGCCTTTGGACCGCGCAACGCCGGGTTGGCGGAATTGGAAGTCAACCAGCGCGTGACAATGGCGCTGGAACGTGTCGGCATCCTTCATTTACGCGACAGGGCGCCATTCAAGCTCTCCGGGGGAGAAAAGCACGCTGCGGCCATTGCTTCCATCCTGGCCATGGAGCCGGATATCCTGGTGCTTGACGAACCTACGGCGGGACTGGATCCGAGGGCGCGCCGCCGCGTCATGCGGCTGCTTGCCGGATTTACGCATACACGCCTCATCACCAGCCACGATCTGGACATGATTCTGGATCTTTGTCCCCGCGTCGTTATCCTGAAAGAGGGCAAGGTGGCGGCAGACGGATTGACCCGGCAATTGCTGGCGGAACCGGATCTGATGGCAGACTGCGGCATGGAGGTGCCGGCTTTGCTGCAGCCCTGCGCGCGGTGCGGTCACGTTCCGTTCTGCGGTCATTGTCCGTCCGGTGCAAGTGTTCCGTCCGGTGCAAGTGTTCCGTCCTGTGCAAGTGTTCCGTCCGGTTGAACCGGCGCCGTTTTGAGGGTACAATGATGTTCCAACGGCATTGTTCGGCATGCTGAAATGGCGTGCGTGCGACACAGGCCTGTCAGTCTGCCAGGGGGTTTTGCAGTGAGTATTCTGACCGTTCAAAATGTCGTTCATGGATTTGGGGGGCGAACCATCCTCGACGATGTATCCTTCCGCCTGCTCAAGGGAGAGCACGTCGGCCTGATTGGCGCGAATGGCGAAGGGAAATCCACTTTTCTGAATATCATAACTGGCAGCCTCCATCCGGATGCCGGCAAAGTGGAATGGTGCAACCGCATCACCACCGGATATCTGGACCAGCATACGGCCATGGAGAAGGGCAAATCCATCCGCGACATCCTGCGAACGGCCTTCACGCACATGTTCGACCTGGAACGCGACATCCTGTCGCTCTATGACGACATGGCGGACGCAGACCCGGCTGCACTGGACGCGATGATGGACGACGTGGGCGAAATCCAGGGTGAACTTGAACACAGCGGATTCTACACGCTGGATGCCCGCATCGAGGAGGTGGCCAACGGGCTGGGGCTCGGTGAAATCGGGCTGGAACGCGATGTTTCAGAGCTGAGCGGCGGCCAGCGTTCGAAAGTGCTCCTGACCAAACTGCTGCTGGAAAACCCGCTCATCCTGATCCTCGATGAACCGACCAACTTTCTGGATGACAGGCACATCTCCTGGCTGAAAGGGTTTCTGCGGGATTATCCGAATGCCTTCATCCTCGTATCGCATGACATCCCTTTCCTCAATGACGTCGTCAATGTCATCTATCACATGGAAAACGCCTCGCTGACCCGGTATACCGGCAGCTATGAACAATTCCGGGCCATGTATGACCTGAAGCGCCAGCAGGTCCAGACAGCCTTCGACAAGCAGCAGAAGGAGATTGATCGGCTTGAGGATTTCATCGCCCGCAACAAGGCACGGGTTGCCACTACCAACATGGCAAAGAGCCGGCAGAAAAAACTCGACAAGATGGAAATCATCTCCGTGACGAAGGATAAGGCCAAACCATCTTTCCGGTTTCCGGAGGCCCGCACGCCGGGCCGGGTAATCGTGCAGACAAAAGAACTTGTCATCGGGTATGAAGAAGCGTTGACCTGTCCGCTCAGCCTGCTGCTGGAACGCGGACAGAAAGTGGCGCTGCGCGGGGTCAACGGGCTTGGGAAGACCACCTTGATGAATACGCTGCTGGGCATCCTGCCGCCCCTTTCCGGAAGCGTGGATAGGGACCCGTATGCCGTTCCCGGCCATTTCATCCAGGAGTCGGCCAGGAAGAACAACCGAACGGCCCTGGAGGAGATCTGGCATGAGTTCCCGTCCATGGGCAATGGCGAGGTGCGGTCGGCACTGGCCAAATGCGGTTTGACGACGGAGTATATCACCACCCAGATGATGGTGCTGTCCGGCGGAGAAAATGCGAAGGTCAGGCTGTGCAGCCTGATGCTCCGGAATTCCAACTGGCTGTTGCTCGATGAGCCGACCAACCATCTTGACCAGGATGCGAAGGAGGAGCTGTCCCGCGCGCTGCAGGCTTTCAACGGGACGATTCTCCTGGTGTGCCATGAACCGGAGTTTTACCAGGACTGGGTGACGGATGTGTGGAATGCGGAAAACTGGACCACAAAGGTAGTGTGAGCGCGTTGGACATTTCAGGCAAGCGGATGCCGTTTCATCAGGGTCGAAAAGGATTTTTGACAAGCACTTCCAGACAGGTCACCGCTATTCTGGAAACTTCTGTCACACTGCAATCCCTGACAGACGGGGAACTGGCGGAAACGGTACGGCACGCTACCATGCTGCAGGCGGAAAGGCGTGTCGCCACCACCGATATGGACCCCCTTCTGCGCGTCACCATGGCGGCCGTTTGCGAAGCCGCCCGCCGTGTACTGGGGTTCACCCTTCACCCGAATCAGGTTGAGGCGGCACTTGACATGACATCACGTTGTGTGGTCGAAATGCCGACAGGTGAAGGGAAAACCCTCTCGGCTGTTTTGACGGCTGTCTGGCTCGGTTTGGGCGGGGAGGGGGTTCACATCCTCACCTTCAATGATTACCTGGCGGATCGTGATTTTCGGTGGATGGGACCCATCTGCCGTTTGCTGGGCCGATCAACGGGCTGTGTTACAGGAGCAGGTTCACCACTTCAAAGACAGGAGGCCTATCGCGCCGATGTTGTCTGGCTCACGGCCCGTGAAGCCGGGTTCGACCATCTGCGCGACGGTCTTGCCCTGTCTCCGGAACTCCTGGTGCAGCGGCCATTCCATGCGGCTATTGTCGATGAGGCCGATTCCCTGCTGATTGACGAGGCGCGCATTCCAATGGTGCTGGCCGGAGGGTTGGAAGGCGAAGCGGAAAGCGTTGCGCTTATCTGCCAGGCGGTTGCCAACCTGTCAGGAGAAACCGACTTGTTGATGGACAGGAATGAACAGCAGGTTACCTTGTCGGATGTCGGCATCGGGAAGATGGAACGGCTTCTTGATGTGGAGAATTTATATGATGGGAAAGCGGCCGATCTGCTGGCACGGGTCCACGCGGCGCTGACTGCCAGATTTCTGGTGCGCCTTGACAGCGAATACATCATCCGGGACGGACGCATCCTGCTGGTGGATCCGCACACGGGCAGGATTGCGGCAAACCGGCATTGGCCTGTACTGCTGCAGGAGGCGCTCGAAGTGAAGGAAGGGCTGGCAGTCGGCAGGAATGGCAGAATACTGGGTACCGTGACGACGCAGCATTTTCTGAACCTGTATCCCCATCTTTCCGGAATGACAGGCACGGCCCGCACTTCCGCCGGTGAATTT
>JANYKF010000342.1 GCA_025361665.1 Clostridiaceae bacterium | reverse complement strand
CAGCATACGCGGCTCCGACGAGTCGATACGTGGCGATATCCATTTCGCCTTCAGGGTGAAGTTGATCCCCGATGGAGCATTTCGCTCCGTTCGCCAGGCTGAGCGCCGCTTCGTATCGCAGGGCGTTCGGGTGCTTGAAGCCGCCGAATTCACCCCAGGTGGTGTGGAACTTGCCGGTCATGCCAAGGAGCTCCATACCCAGCTGCTGCACATATCGGGCAGACAAGGGGAAGTGATCATACCCCCACCCGCCGGTGGGTAGGGATTCCAGTTCCAGGTGGGTGTCCATCGCGGCCAAATCGCGCCGGCCGCGCCGGATATGCCCGCCGTTGTGGAAAATGCGCAGTCCGGGCTTGATGCCGTGGACGATCTCCTCCACGCGGCGCGTATAGTTGGCGTAGGTATTCTCCCATATTTCCATCATCGCCGACAGATCATCCGGCGATTTACCCATTCTCCGGACTGTGGCGATGCAGTGCTGGCAATAACAGGCACGCACCCCGACGATGTCAAGGAAGATTCCATCCGCGTCATACCGCTCCGTGACTTCCTTCACCTGGGCAAGCAGATAATCAAGATACGGCGTGTTGAAGCAGAACTCATGATAACCCGGCACCAGGAAATTCTTTGCCCACGATGTGCTTTCATCCCTGTTGCGGAAAAGCCATTCGGGATGGCGTCGCGACATTTTCTCATCCAGGCCGGCCGATATGTAGACCGGAGTCTTCACGCCGATTTGGTGGGCGGCGGCAATCTGCTCACCCAGCAAATCAAACGACAGGCCCGGGTGCGTCTCGTTGGCGGTTGACGGATGGTATGCCCACCCATGGTGGCATTTCGAGAAAACGGTGATCGAGTTCACATGGCCCAGTTTCAGGGCCCTCTGGAACTGCTCGCGCGAAAAGCGGGCCCCGATGTTTCCGATGACCTCCGAAGTGTGGAAGTCGAGGTGGACCTGGCGAAATGGCAGTACGTCCATGATGGTTTCCTCCCCTTGTTTTTGTTCCTGGCGGATGAATGATGCGATCCGGTGGTTCATGAGTAGCCGCGCATCATCCCACCCTGTAAATGCGTCGTTCAAATAACATAAAACAGTAGACTCGGACGCATTTGCAGTGGCTTGCTGGTGATTCGCCGCGAAGCATGTGAAGTCTATCATGAATCATGGCGGGCGTCATCAGGAAAATCACAGGGCGGAAGCGCAAATTCAGATTGGTGTGTGGTATCATCAAGTTGGTTCGGACAACAGATCGTCCGAAGGAGGGATGAGTATGCAGTACCTGTGGCTTCCTGGTTTGCTGGTTCCCGCGGACCTGTCGGTTCACGCCGTGAAAACCGGTAAATACCGGAATAAACTTGCCGTTACACCCTCCTGCATCGTATTGATGGCTGTGGCGCTGATTGCCCAGGGTCGAACCGTCTCGGGATTTCCACTGCTCATCGGAGTTTTTGGATTTTCCATCGCCGGCGATTTCTTTCTTTCCTTCAGGGAAGGACGATTGACAGAAATGCAATCCGGGAAAAATCGAGAATGCACGATGAACAGGAGGAACCCAAATGAAGAAACTGATCACCACCCTCGGTCCCATGCAAATCGAAGACATCGGCATGATGCTTTCCCACGAACACATCTTCACGGATTTGCGGACTGAGGCGGCAACCGGTTTCGGCCTCGCCGATACGGACGATGTCATCGCAACAAGGAAACCCGAACTGGACCGTGCAAGGCAGGCGGGAATCAACGTGATTGTGGAGTGCACGCCCATAGGGGTTGCCCGACGGGTGGACATTCTCCTGGCTGTTTCCAAGGCGTCCGGATTTTCGCTAGTGGTACCGACGGGTGTCTATCGGGAACCCTGGCTGCCGGACTGGGTAAAGGCAGCGAGTATGGAATCGCTCCGTGCCTGGATGCTGGGCGAATTGCAGGGCAATATCGGCGGGACGGGGGTCCGGGCGGCCTGGATCAAAATCAGTGCCGGCGACGACGGAATGACCGCCCATGAGGCGAAAGTGCTGGAAGCTGCCGCTTTGGCGGGCATCGAGACAAACGCGGTCATCGGCAGCCACACGGTCAAGGGTTCAACGGTCCGTACACAATTGGATTTGCTGGAGAAGACAGGATACAGGGCGGACCGTTTTATCTGGATCCACACGCAGGCGGAACCGGATATCAGCCTCCACGTCGAAATGGCCAGACGAGGGGCCTGGCTGTCCTATGACAACGTCGGATCGCCCGAGTCGGATGAGATCATCCTGGATTGCCTTTTGAAGATGGTTGGCCTGGGATTCACGGATCAGCTGCTCATCAGCCATGACAGGGGCTGGTACGACCCGGCAAAGCCGCATGGCGGCGTGGCGGAACCTTTCACCCACATCGTGGAGACCTTCCTGCCAAAGCTCCGGGCCGCGGGTCTGGAAGAATTTGCCATCCGAAAACTGATGAAAGACAACCCCTTTCATGCCTTTGCACGATAAGGGAGCGGGCCGCGCTTCAGGAAGCCGCTTCGCCTGCGTGCGGAAAAGAGAGTGAGTACTCCTCAGGAAGCCGCTTCGCCTGCATGCAGAAACTTGAACTGCGCCATGAAAAGCTGCCAGTAGGCTCCTTGAGACTGCATCAGCTCCTCGTGCGTGCCGCACTCGCTGATGTTTCCGTTTTCGATGACCATGATGCGGTCCGCACTCTGGATCGTCGACAGTCGGTGGGCAATGACGAACGAGGTCCGCCCTTTCAGCAGTTTCTTGATGCCATCCTGAACGAGCTTTTCCGTGTGGGTGTCGATGCTGGCGGTGGCCTCGTCGAGTATCAGGATGCGGGGGTTCGCAAGCAAGGCCCTGGCAAATGCGATAAGCTGGCGCTGTCCGCCGGAAAGGCGTGCTCCGCGCTCATTCACATCGGTATCATACCCCTTTTCGAATTTCAGGATGAATTCATGGGCCTGGACGGTTGCGGCCGCGGATTCGATTTCCTCATCCGTCGCGTCCAGTCGTCCGTAACGGATATTGTCGCGGATGGAGCCGGAAAACAGAAAGCTGTCCTGCATCATGATGCCCATCTGGCCGCGGAGGCTTTCTATACTCACTTTGGTCACATCGTGGCCGTCAATGGACACCTCGCCCTCCTGCGTTTCATAAAAACGGCTGATCAGGTTGACCACGGTCGTCTTGCCCACGCCCGTGGGCCCGACAAGCGCGATCGTTTCACCGGCGCGGACCTGGAAGCTGACATCCTTCAGAACCGGTTTCGATGTTTCATATCCGAACGTGACATGTTTGAACACCACATTTCCCGAAATGGGCGGCAGGTCGGCGCAGCCTTCGTGGTCCGTTATTTCCGGCTTTATGTCGAGGATCTCGAAAATCCGTTCGGCTCCTGTGATATTGGTGACCAGCTGGTTGTAAAAATTGCTGATGTTCATGACCGGCTGCCAGAACATGCCGATGTAGCCGGAGAACGCAACGAGCAATCCCACGGAGATGGTGCCGGTATTGATGAGCGCCAGGCCGTATGAAAACACGACGATCGTGCCCACGCCCCACGACATTTCAACGGACGGCCAAAAGAAATCGGCGAACTTGACGGCGGAGACGAAGGCTTTGCGCCAATCGGTGACCAGCGTCCAGAATGTCCTGCTGGTCTCCTTTTCGGCGGCGAAAGACTGAACGACGCGAATGCCGGAGAAATCCTCGTGCGTGAAGGCATTCATGTTGGAAGCCTTCTTGCGGAAAAGCTGCCAGCCCTTGTGGGAGGCACGGCTGACGAACACCATGACCAGCACCATGAACGGAAGGGTCACCAGCGCGGCCAAAGCCAGGCGCCAATTCATGACGAGCATGATGGCGACAACCGCAAGGATCTTCACGGCTTCCGGGATGAGGCTGGTGACGCTGTTGGTGAACAGATCGTTGAGAGAATTCACGTCTCCGATGATGCGCGCGAGGATCTTGCCAACAGGCCGGCTGTCGAAGAACGAGAAGGACAATTTCTGGATGTGCGCGTACAATTGCTGACGCACCGTGAGGAGGATGTCGTTGGATACCTTGGCCATCCTGATCATGCGGAAGCGGGCGCAATACATCGAGCCGAGATTCAGGGCAATCATCACGCCCCCAATCATCAGGATTCCCACCCCGTCACCGTTCTTGATGTATTTGTCGATCCCGAGCTTTAAAAAATAAGGATTGAACAACTCGACCGCCATGGCGATGCCCATCAGGAACAGCGTTTGGACAACCGCCCGCATATGGGGCTTGAGGTAGGCGAAGAGGCGAAAAATAGTGGCCGTGTTGATTTCATCCTTCATGACTTCGTCTTCGCGGAAATTGTTGATCGGCATCAGCCCGCCTCCTCTTCGTGGATATCCAGCAGCCCCTGGAACTGCAGCACATACGTGTCGTAGTAGTATCCCCGAAGGTCCAGCAGCTCCTGATGGGAACCGCGTTCCATGACGGCGCCGTTTTCCAGGATGAGGATTTCATCCGCATTCTTCACGGCGGACACACGGTGTGCGATGATGAATTTCGTCACGCCGATCCTGCTTTCAAGGGCCTGCTGGATTTGATGCTCCGTTTCCATGTCAAGGGCTGAGGTGGCATCATCGAATACCAGGACCTTGCTGTCTCGGGCCAGGGCGCGCGCCATGGAAATGCGCTGCTTCTGTCCACCGGAAAGACCAATCCCGCGTTCTCCGATCACAGTCTTGTATCCATCGTGAAGCTTCATGACGAACTCATGCACATGGGCATCCTTCGCCGCGCTGACCAGGTTTTCTGCAAGAATTTCCGGGCTGCCGAATCGGATGTTTTCCTCGATCGTGTCTGAAAACAGGAATACATCCTGCATCACGACCGAAGTATTTTTCCGCAAGGGCTCCAATGCCTGATCACGCACATCCACGCCATCCACGAGGATGCGGCCGGACGTACAGTCGTAGTAGCGGCCAATCAGGTTGATAAGCGAACTCTTGCCGGCGCCGGTCGCGCCCATGATGGCCACCGTGCCGCCCGGCTTCGCATCAAAACAGACATCATCCAGAATGGTCATCCCGTTTGCAACAAGAGTGACATGGTCGAATATGATGTGACCCTTCCGTTCCGCGGGTTCCACCGGATTTTCCGGATCCTTGACCTCCGGGACCTCATCAAACAGCACGTCAATCTTCTTCAGGGAGGCCAAGCACTGGGACAGCACGTTGATGAGCCAGCCCAGCATGCGCATGGGCCAAATGAGCATGTAGATGTAGTTGACGTAG
>JANYKF010000310.1 GCA_025361665.1 Clostridiaceae bacterium | reverse complement strand
GGCCATCGGTCCGATTGTGCATGCCGCACGGACAAAGGAATTGCTGGAACTGGCAAAAAGGGAGCGGATTCCCGTCCAGCTGGATCCGGAACCCGGAGACACGGGAACGGAAGCCGCAGCTCTGGCTGTGGCACGGGAGGGCATTCCCACCCTGTTGCTTTCCATTCCCTGCCGCTACATGCATACCACGGTGGAGACCATCTCGCTGGATGATGTGAAGAGCGCTGCCCAGCTGGCTGCGCGATACATCGCGGCCGGACCTTGGAAAGTCAAGGAAGGGGGGGATCATGCTGAGTGAGGATGATCAGTTGAGTATGGAAGAACCCGTGAATGCAGGTGAGAGTCTGGATGCAGATGGGAGTCTGGATGCAGATGAGAGTCTGGATGCGTATGATTTCCTGAAGACGCTGACCTGTCTCAATGGGGGTTCGGGAGATGAAGGTTCGGTGCGTGAAAAGCTGGCGGAAACGATCCGCCCCTATGTGGATGACTTGCGCACGGATGCGACGGGAAACCTCATCGCCTTCAAAAAGGGCACGGGGAGCGGCCCCCGCATGATGCTGGCGGCCCACATGGATGAAGTGTCACTGATGGTGACCCAGGTCGGGGACATGGGCCTGCTGCGTTTCCGAGCCGTGGGTGGCATCGATCCCCGCATCCTGGTCGGGAAACGGCTGAAGGTGGGGCCGGACGGCTTGCCGGGCATCATTGGCACGAAGCCGGTTCACCTGCAGACGGCCTCGGACAGGAAGAATGCCGTGAAAGTGAGGGATTTGCGCATCGACATCGGCGCGGCCGACAAAACACAGGCGGAAGCGCTGGTGAAACCCGGCGACCGTGCCACCTTCGACTATGCGCCGGTGGAATATGGCGACAACAAGCTGATGGCGAAAGCACTCGATGATCGCGCCGGATGCGCGGTGCTTGCCTGGCTGCTCCAGAAACGATACGCATTCGATGTGTATGGCTGCTTTACGGTTCAAGAGGAAATCGGGCTGAAAGGCGCCAAAACCGCCTCGTTTGCCGTGATGCCGGATTACGCCCTCATTCTGGAGGGAACCACCTGCTTTGATGTTCCAGACACAAAGGAACACCTGATGAGTACCTGGCTGGGCAAGGGCCCCGCCTTGACCATCATGGACAGAGCGGTCATCAGCAACCGGCCATTCGTGGATTTCATTGTGGAAACCGCGGAAAGGGAAGGCATACCTTTCCAGTTCAAGCAGACCTTGTCCGGCGGAACGGATGCGGGCCGCATCCAGGGCAGCGGAGAAGGGGTCCGCGTGGCCACGATGGCCGTACCCTGCCGGTACATCCATACACCAGTCTCCGTCATGGACAGGAATGACTTTGAAGGTATGAAGCGTTTGTCTGCCGCTGTTTTGACCCGGCTGCCTGAGCTTTTTTCAAGGACATAGCGGCAACTTGTCTTCCAACACAGCCCAGACTCGGCCGCGTTGTCTTGCGCGCGGCACTAGGCACACCTTCACTTCACGTGTTGTATGCCAAGTGCCGCATCGTCTTCCAACACAGCCCAGACTCGGCCGCGTTGTCTTGCGCGCGGCACTAGGCACACAACACTTGCGGGAGGATTGAATGACATGAATGATGAAAACCTGATTGAGATGATTGGCAGCATCGCCCAGGCATTCGGTCCGTCGGGCAACGAGCAGAATGTCCGCGAGGCCATCGAACCCATGCTCAGCGGGTATGTGGATGAAATACGCGTGGATCCTCTCGGCAACCTGATTGCCGTGAAGAAGGGTGCCGGTCTGAAAATCATGCTGGCGGTACACATGGATGAAATCGGCATACTCATCACATACATCGATGAAAAAGGGTTTTTACGCTTTGGAACAGTGGGCGGGGTTTCTCCCCATTTCGCGCTTGGCGCGCGTGTCGTTTTCGAGAACGGGACCATCGGTACGGTCTGGTACGAAGAGAAAATGGATAGCATGAAGGATTTGAAGACGGACCGCATGTTCATCGACATTGGGGCCGGTTCCCGCGAAGAGGCGGGTGCCATGGTGCATGTCGGCGACATGGCGGTTTTCTGCGGAGATACCGTGGAAACAAACGGAAAACTCATCTCCAAGGCAATGGACGACAGGGTCGGCTGCGCCGTGCTTGTGGCATTGGCGCGAACCTTGACGGAAACAGAGAATGAAATTCATTACGTTTTCACGGTTCAGGAGGAAGTGGGTCTTCGCGGCGCCCGGACGGCGGCGTGGGGCATCATGCCGGACATGGCGCTGGCGGTGGATGTCACCAGTGTCGGGGACTTGCCGGAAAGCCATCACATGGCGGTTTCCCTTGGGAAGGGACCCACGATCAAGATCAAGGACAGCAGCATCATATGCCATCCGGATGTGGTGGAACGCCTTCGCGCCCGGGCGGAAGAAGCGGGGATTACCGTCCAGTATGAAGTGCTGACGGCCGGTGGAACCGATGCCGGGAGCATTCACCTTACGGCAGGCGGAATTCCCACGGGTGCGGTCTCCATTCCGACCCGGTTCGTCCACAGCCCCTCCGAAATGATTTCCCTTTCGGATGTGAAAAGCGCAGTCAAGCTTTTGGCTGCATTCATCCGCTGACAGAAAAGGAAGGAAGCAGAAAAGGAAGGGTATGGAAGGGGAAGGGAGCAGAAAAGGAAGGGTGTGGAAGGGGAAGGAAGCAGAAAAGGAAGGGTGTGGAAGGGGAAGGAAGCAGAAAAGGAAGGGTGTGGAAGGGGAAGGGAGCAGAAAAGGAAGGGTGTGGAAGGGGAAGGAAGCAGA
>JANYKF010000282.1 GCA_025361665.1 Clostridiaceae bacterium | reverse complement strand
GCCGAAAACCGCGAGGATTCTGAGGGATGGGCTTGAAGTGGAGGTTTCCGCAGACGCGATTGTCGTTGGAGACCATATTGTGGTGCGCCCCGGCGAAAAGGTTCCTGTGGATGGGATACTCCTGGAGGGGTATTCCGCAGTGGACGAGTCCATGCTGACCGGGGAAAGCCTCCCGGTCGACAAAAAGCCGAACGACCCGGTCACGGGCGCATCCCTGAACAAGAATGGCACGTTTACATTCAGTGCGACAAAAGTGGGAAACGACACGGTGCTGGCACACATCATCAATATGGTGGACGAGGCACAAAGCAGCAAGGCACCCATTCAAAAAATCGTCGACAAAGTGAGTGGTTATTTTATTCCATTTGTCCTGGTTGCGGCAATCATGACCTTCAATTTCTGGTTTTTCATTTTGGGCTTCCAACTCAATTATCTGTACAAGCCGATCATATACGCGGTATCTGTCCTGGTGGTGGCCTGCCCCTGCGCATTGGGACTCGCCACGCCGACAGCCATGATGGTCGGCATGGGCAAAGGCGCGCAGCGCGGCATCCTGATCAAGAACGGCGAGATGCTGGAAAGAGCATGCAAAATCGACATGGTTGTGCTTGATAAAACCGGGACGCTGACCACTGGAAAACCGGAAGTGACGGATGTCTTCTTTTTCGGGACCGGCGCGAATCCTCAAACGGAACGTGAATTGGTTTTGTTGGCCGCCACCGCGGAAAGGAAGTCGGAGCATCCGCTTGGCGTGGCCATTTATGAAATGGGGAAAAAGCAATCAACTGAAATGGAAATGACCAGCTCACAGGCGTTTGAAGCAATTCCCGGAAAGGGAATCGCTGCCGTATTGAATGAGCGTTCTGTTTTCATTGGAACTGAAAACCTGATGGCTGACAACGCGATTCCTTGCGGGATCGCCGACAAAGTCCTTTCCGATTTGCGGGCAGGAGGGAAAACAGCCGTCCTGATGGCTGTGGACGGAAACCTTGTCGCCGTATTCGCCCTGATGGACAAGGTGAAGGAAAGCGCTTCATCCGCCGTGGCTGCCCTTCTCAAGATGGGGATCCAGGTATGCATGCTCACCGGGGATAATGAACTCACTGCCAGGGCCGTTGCGAAAAACATCGGCATCGGGCATGTGATTGCACAGGTTCTTCCCCAGCACAAAGCAGATGAAGTGATGAAGTTCAGGCAGCAGGGGAAAGTTGTCGCAATGGTGGGAGACGGCATCAACGACGCCCCAGCGCTCGCGGCGGCCGATCTGGGTTTCGCAATCGGGACCGGGACGGATGTGGCGATTGAGATAGGAGACATCGTCCTCTTGCGGGAGAGCCTCATGACCATTCCGGAAGCCATCCGGCTCTCCCGGAAAACGATGCGGAAAATCAAACAGAACCTTTTCTGGGCCTTCATCTACAACATCATGGGAATCCCTTTTGCGGCAGCGGGCCGGCTCAATCCCATCATCGCGGCGGCAGCCATGGCCTTCAGCTCGATCTCGGTGGTTTTGAATTCGCTGCGCATCGGACATTTCAAGGGGGACACCAAATCTCCCCTTGTGTAAATGTTGCCATAGCTACTTGAAGCCCTATCATGCATGTGATTAGAATGGTGATATGATGCCCGTCAGAGACTTTGAATCGATTTTTTCCAGTATTTTGCACAAGGCAAAAAAACTCTCCAATCAGTGGTTAGGTGATGAAAATGGGGGGAACATAAGCGGTAGGTGAGAATACTAATGAGAATGAAAATCAGTCACCACTTATTACGAGCCGCAAAAGACAATCACCCACGTGTCCACGAACGCAAGAACCAAAACCCCAAAAAACCCCTTGTCGTCCCATTTCACTAGAGAACGAGTCAAAGCGTTGTCACAGCCCTGTTCGCGTTCATAACACCACCAACGGGCAGTTTGGGAGATCGCGCTTCGAGCTGTCCCAGTCACGGCATCAGGAGGTTTTATGCATCTGATTGTGAAGTTTGTGAAGAAAATCAACGGGAAAACCATGAACCGCATGCTGATTGGCTTATTGATTGTCTCGCTCCTGTTTGGAGGAGCAGGGCAAATCATCATGCGTTCCAACTCGGATGCGGCTACCGCGTATCCGGGGATGGCACCGGGTACGGTTCCGAATTATTTTGGGACCATCCCGAATTATGCCAACAGTCCTTTGCCTGTCGTTGTGAATGGTGTTGTCACAACCGGTTCAGGCATACGGAAATTTGTAGACTCCTTGCCAGGGCTGAACAAGGCAAATGCAAACAATCTGGGGAATTATATCCCCGTCGGCATTCCAGACACGGTCACGTATCCGGGAACCGATTACTATGAAATCGATCTCGTCGAATATTCTCAGAAAATGCACTCGGATTTGCCTGCGACAAAGCTTCGTGGTTATAAGCAGGTCAACACGACAGATCCAACGATCTCGATACCCAGTTATCTGGGTCCCACGATCGTCGCGACGAAAGACCGTCCGGTACGCATCAAATTCACCAACCGGCTTCCAACCGGTGCCGGCGGAGATCTTTTCCTCCCGGTCGACACAACGTTGATGGGCGCCGGCATGGGGCCAAACGGCGGGACGGAAATGTACACGCAGAATCGTGCGACCCTTCATCTCCATGGCGGCATGACCCCGTGGATCAGTGACGGCACCCCGCATCAGTGGATTACACCCGCAGGTGAAACCACTTCCTATCCCAAGGGTGTCAGTGTACAGAACGTGCCGGACATGCCGGATCCGGGTCCGGGAGCCATGACATTCTTCTATACCAATCAGCAAGGCGCCAGGCTCATGTTCTACCATGACCATGCCTATGGACTGACCCGGCTCAATGTCTATGCCGGTGAAGCGGCTGGCTACATCATCCGGGATCAGACTGAAAAGGATTTGATTGCATCCGGGGTTATTCCTGCCGATGAGATTCCGCTGATCATCCAGGACAAGACTTTTGTTCCCGAAAATGCTCAGCTTGTCACGGAAGATCCTACCTGGGACATAGCCAAATGGGGTGATAAGGGAAGTCTTTGGTTCCCCCATGTCTACATGACCAACCAGAACCCCTATGACAATACCGGTGCGAATCCGATGGGACGCTGGGATTACGGCCCCTGGTTCTGGCCCCCGTATACGGGTCTGCAGCATGGACCTGTGGCAAATCCGTTATTCGGCCAGCCAGGTCAACCGCCCATGAACCCAGGCGTGCCGAATGTGTCCCTGGTGCCCGAAGCATTCATGGATACGCCGGTTGTGAACGGCACGGCATATCCTTATCTTGATGTGCAGCCGAAACCGTACCGCTTTAGAATCCTCAATGCCGCCAACGACCGGTTCTTCAACCTGCAGCTGTATAATGCGGCATCAAACGCCTCCATGTGGAATCCGGACGGCAGCCTTGCAGACGCAAATGCCGGAGAAGTTCCGATGGTGGATGCAATCAAAGGACCCATCACCCCTTTGCATATGACATGGCCGGCATCCTGGCCAACTGATGGACGTGCCGGAGGAGTTCCCGATCCATTGTCAGTGGGGCCGAATATGATTCAAATCGGCACGGAAGGCGGTTTCTTGCCGAATGCGGCGGAAATCCCCAACCAACCCATCAACTATGTCTACAACAGAAGGGATATCATTGTTCTGAGCGTATCCGACAAGTCTCTCTTCCTCGGGCCGGCGGAACGGGCGGATGTGGTGATCGACTTCACCAAGTATGCCGGAAAGACCCTGATTCTTTACAATGACGCCCCCGCGCCGGTTCCCGCGTTTGACCCCCGCAATGACTATTACACGGGAGATCCGGACCAGACATCCACGGGCGGCGCGCCATCCACCTTGCCGGGTTACGGACCCAACACGCGCACCATCATGCAGATCAAGGTTGCGGCGGCTCCGACTGCTCCGGCTCCGGCTACCTCGCCATATGGATTTGGCTTGAGCAGCGTAACGGTCACGAACCCCGGAACAGGCTATACCGCACCGGCAGTCACCGTCACCGGCGGTGATGGAACGGGTGCCGCAGCCACTGTGACAGGTGCCATTGACAAGATTACTGTTTCCAGTTCAACATCGAACTTCACGACCGCACCCGCTGTCACCTTCACAGGGGGAGGCGCCACGACGAATGCGACGGGTAATGCAACCTTGTCCTTATCAGGTTTCACGGTCGTAAGCGGGGGCTCAGGCTATACTGCACCTCCGGTCATCACCATCACGGATGCGCTCGGAGCGGGTACCGGTGCTACCGCGACAACTACGATTGCAGGCGGCATTGTGACAGGCATCAACCTGGTCACCCCCGGATCAGGATATGTCAGTCCCGTAGTAACCATTGCCGGTAACGGAGCTTCAACCCCAGTCACGGCAACGGCAACGGCAACAGGAACTGTGACGAACATCACTTTGGCCACACCAGGGGCAGGATATACCACGGCCCCCTCTGTCATCCTGACTGGTGGCGGAGGCACTGCCACTGCTCTGGCAACCCTCGGAATTGCCAGTGTGAACCTGACAAAGCCAGGTTCGGGATATGTTTTGACTGCACCTGCCGTAACCATCACCGATGCGACGGGCACAGGGACTGGTGCCACTGCCATTGCCATTATCGGATCTCCCTCCGTCGTCTTGCCTCTGGTCATCCCGGCTGCTTTTGCAAAATCCCAGCCTCCTCTCATCGTGCCTCCGGGAAACTATGTAAAGATCCAGGATAATACGATGACCTTCACGCCCATAGGCTCCACTACACCTCTGACCATGAGCATGGAGCCAAAGGCCATCCAGGAATTGTTCACCACGGACTACGGCCGCATGAATGCGACACTCGGCGTCGAATTGCCGAATACCAACGCGCGCATTCAAACCACGATTCCATTGGGATACCTTGACCCGGCCACGGAGATACTCCAGGATGATATCACGGCGCTTCCCCCCGTGGCTGGAGATGGAACCCAGATGTGGAAAATCACCCATAATGGCGTGGATACCCATGCCATCCACTTCCACTTGTTCGATGTGCAGGTCGTCAACCGCGTAGGGTGGGATGGCGCAGTCAGGCCGCCCGATGCCAACGAGACAGGCTGGAAGGACACGGTCAGGATGAACCCTCTTGAAGACTGCATCGTAGTCTTCAGGCCGATTTCACCGAAACTGCCTTTCGGAGTGCCGGACAGCATCCGCCCCATGGATCCGACCAGCGCACTCGGCACCACGACACAGTTTACTGGAATAGATCCGAATACCGGAAACCCAATCACTGTCATCAACGCACTGTTCAACTACGGTTGGGAGTATGTCTGGCACTGTCACCTCCTGGGGCATGAAGAAAATGACATGATGCGCCCGATGGTGCTCAATGTCGCGCGCAGCCTGCCTGCCGTACCGGTCCTGACCCTTGGGAGAAACGCCGCCGGCGTGAATCTGACCTGGACGGACGGCACACCGCTCGCGAGCCCCACAACGCTTGGCAACCCGGCCAATGAAATCGGTTACCTTATCTCGAGAGCAGGCATTGGCACAACAGGCAGACCGGGCGCATACGTGCAAATCGGGACTGCTCTGGCCAATGCAACCGGATTTGCCGATACGACTGCGAATCAAATGCTGAAATACAGCTATCAGGTTACAGTCTATAACGTCGCTGGGAAAGCGGTCTCCCTTGCCAAGACGATAGGGGCCTTGATCGAAGCTCCCACGAATCTGACGGCAACCCTGTCGAATGGGAGAGTCTTCCTGCAATGGATAGACAATGCCACAAATGAAACCGGGTTTGTCCTGGAACGGGCTGCGAACGGCGGAGCGAACAATTTACCCTATGGCACAGCTTTTACTGCAATTGCCTCTCTGCCGGCCAGGACCGGAACCGGATCCGCAAGTTACACGGATGCGACGGTTGTAACAGGTACCAGCTACGAATACAGGATCAAGGCTGTCAGCACGGTATTGGCTGCGTCATCCGCTTATTCGAATACAGTCAGCATCGGTGTGTCAAGTCCCATAGCGGCACCGACAAATCTGGCTGCGCAGCTTAACGGCTCAAAGGTCACCCTGACCTGGCGGGATAATTCCACAAACGAAACCGGTTTCAGAGTGGAACGCTCTGTAAATGGCGCCGCTTTCACCACTCTGGCAAATGTGGCAGCGAAAGCCGGTTCCGGGACAAATGTCTCTTATCCCGACACAACCGTAACATCCGGCAATACCTATGATTATCGGGTAAGGGCGGTATTGAACACGACCTTGTCTGCTTATCCGAATCCAGTCACCGTGATTGTCCCGTAAAGACATTACCGTTGAATTGAGCCTGTATCGCCAGTTCGTTTGTCCATAGTCCATAGTCCACCAAGAGCCATTCTGTCCGAAAATGCAGAATGGCTCTTGCATAAAATGAATAAGGAGGTACCCGCATGATGTTGAAACGAAAAATTTGGAAGGTTCTGTGTCTGGCTTTATGCATGATCCTCGTCTTCTCCAGCGTAGCATTAGCCGCGCAGACGGTTATCGTGGCTAAGGATGTAAAAGGGTTCATGGCGGAGAAGCAGATCAATGCCTGGATTGCGAAAGGGTTCCTGACAATTGGTGCCGACGGCACATTCAAGCCGTTCACGGGAATGACGAAAGCGGATCTTGTGAAGATTGTCAACAAGGCTTTTGGTTTTACGGCAAAAGACGCGATAAACTATAAAGATGTGAAAATCAAGGATGCTTATTACAACGACATGCTAATCGCCAAAAAAGCTGGATATCTCGTGGCTAATGCCGACGG
>JANYKF010000137.1 GCA_025361665.1 Clostridiaceae bacterium | reverse complement strand
ACGGATCCTCCCCGCCACTCGTGCTCAACGGGGAGGCTATGATGATATCCGGTTTCAGCTGCAGGAGTTTTTCCGCGTCCGGTGCCATCATGTCGAATACCGGCCATTCCTTCTTCACACCCGTAAGATCCGCTGCATTCAGGTCTATTGCCACGATTTTGTCTGCCAGGCCCATGGCGATGAGTGATTCCGTGAAGGAAGGTGCGAGAGAGATGATCGTTTTCACTTCCGTGGGGACTTTGATAGGATTTCCAGCCCTGTCTTTCGTGGGAATGGCCGCCACAGCACCGGAAGCCTCCAATGTCGGTTCTGCGGAGGCTTCCGGCGTGGGAGTGGCTTCAGGAGCCGGTGCCACTGTGGCCCCAGTTGATGCAGCAGTGGTTGCGATGGCTTCTGCAGAAGCGGATGGGGATACCGGGGTTGTTGCCGGAGCAACAGATCCGCAAGCAGCAGTCAAGAGCATCAGAACCAGGATGAGTATCAAGCCAAGTCTCGTTTGTCTCATGTTGTTCTCCCTCTTCATCAAAATGGTCCATGAGAATCTTCTCTTGCACTGCTATCGCCAGAATCGCCGTTTTCCGCACAAATTGCCATTCATGCATAAAAAAACGCCCCGATCCTCACGATCGAAGCGCATGTATTGCCTGGACGGGAACTCGGAAAAAGCCGGATCCCTGCACCATCACAACCATACCTTCATTCACTGTGAAGACATAGTCCGCCTGCAAAGGGCAGGCACCATGCTGGCAGGTCTTCCGGCTCAGACATCGACGCGATTTTCCGCCTTCCCGGGCACTATAGCCCAGTGGCTGAAAGGTGGAAAACACCTTTCGGGAAAACCGCTCCGTCATTACGGCGGCAGGACCGCTTGGGATTCAAACCCAATTCCCTATTCTCGCGCACATGAAAATGCTGTACGCGCACCAACAATCAATATTCAGTTCATTCGCAGTGTAGCACAGCACCTCATGCCTGTCAAACAAATGAGAATCAGCGTGAAATCCCGCTTGCATCCATGAATCCTTTCCCTTATAATGAAAGCATCATATGTATCCGTATCAAGCACATATGTGCGTGTGGAGAGGACACGAAAGGAGACAAAACCATGACCAGAAGATTAAAGGTTGGCATCGTCGGGGGTACCGGCATGGTGGGACAACGCTTTGTCGCGCTGCTGGAGCATCATCCGTGGTTTGAGGTGGTAGGCATCTCCGCATCTGCCGGCTCTGCAGGCAAAACGTATGCGGAAGCCGTTTCGGGCCGCTGGAAGATGACAACGCCCATCCCCGCGTCCGTGGCCGGGATCGTTGTCAAAAATGCGTCGGATGTGGAAGGGGTTGCCGGCGAGGTGGATTTCATCTTCTGCGCCGTCGATATGAAAAAAGATGAGATCCGGGTATTGGAAGAGGCCTATGCCAAAACCGGTACACCTGTCATTTCCAACAACTCCGCCCATCGCTGGACCCCGGATGTCCCGATGGTGATTCCCGAAATCAACCCGGAGCACAATGCCGTCATCGAACGGCAGCAGAAGCGTCTTGGCACCAGCCGCGGATTCATCACGGTCAAGCCGAACTGCTCCATTCAGAGCTACGTGCCGGCACTGCATCCCCTGCGGGAATTCGGGATCGAAAAAATCGTCGCATGCACCTATCAGGCCATTTCCGGTGCTGGAAAGAACTTCGCGGATTGGCCGGAGATGGTCGACAACGTCATTCCCTACATCGGTGGAGAAGAGGAAAAAAGCGAACAGGAACCC
The DNA here is from genome assembly GCA_025361665.1 of Clostridiaceae bacterium. GTDB lineage: Bacteria > Bacillota > Clostridia > DSM-8532 > DSM-8532 > JAEWSN01. The sequence continues at coordinate 6,025 of JANYKF010000137.1, read as the reverse complement.
TTGCGCATTTGGGGCACGATCTCCTCTTCCGGCATTGTGAAGGCAACTTCTCCCCTCATCACCGCGCAGTGCATCCGGGTGCCAGTCACAGACGGACATCTGGCCGCAACCTTTGTCTCCTTCCTCAGCAAGCCGTCCAAAGATGAAATCCTTGCCCGTTGGAAAGCCTTTGAAGGCCTTCCCCAGAAACTTTCCCTTCCCAGCGCCCCAAAGCCGTTCATCACCTATTTCGAGGAGGACAACCGGCCGCAGACGAAACTCGACCGCGACCAGGGTAACGGCATGGGCATCACCGTCGGCCGCCTGAGGCCCGACACGATGTTCGACTACAAGTTCGTCAGCCTCTCCCACAACACCATCCGCGGAGCAGCCGGTGGAGCCGTCCTGATGGCGGAGTTGCTGAAGGGTGAAGGCTACATTTCAGCCAAATGAACCCTGTCGTCAAACAGCACATATACAGGGTGAGATTGTTCCGCCAGAATCAGTGCTTCACTTCGGCAGATACTCAACAAAGGACCGGCATACCGAAAGGCATGACGGTCCTTTTATTCCAGATGATCCTTTTATTCCAGACGATTGCATTCATTTTCGGGTCTCGTCATCTGCTACTGGACAATCTCCACGACAATCCTGCGGTCTTCATTGACGGCCGCCGCTTTCATGACCACGCGGATCGCCTTGGCGATGCGTCCCTGCTTGCCGATGACCTTGCCCATGTCATCAGCCGCCACGCGCAGTTCGAGGATCAGTTCGTTTTCCTCTTCCACTTCCGTGACCGAGACGCTTTCGGGATGGTCCACCAGCGAGCGGGCAATTTGTTCAAGCAATTCCTTCATGCCAGCACCTCCAATCGGGTTGCAGAATGCAGAAAAACCGGAATGGTGCGACCGCGGGCCGCCATCCTTCCCGGCTGCCGCGGAACTACTCCGTCACGCCGGCGATCTTGAGCAGCTTTTTCACGGTATCCGTTGGCTGCGCGCCGTTTTCGAGCCATTGCTTCGCCACTTCCACATCGAAGGAAATCGCAGAAGGGTTCTTCAGCGGATCATAAGTGCCCACCTGTACGATGAACTTGCCATCCCGTGGGGAGCGGCTGTCCGCGATGACGATGCGGTAATAGGGCATCTTCTTCGCACCCATTCTCTTCAGTCTCATTTTGACCATTGGTTTCACCACCTTCTCTTCTAGAATATCTATGCATCAGAACGGGCGTTTCATGCCGCCCAGTCCTTTGAGCATCTTCTTGCCATTGGGACCCGAGAACTGCTTCATCATTTTCTTCATGTCCTCAAACTGTTTCAGCAGACGGTTCACATCCTGCACCGTCGTTCCGCTTCCCTTCGAGATGCGGATGCGGCGCGAGGCGTTGATGATGTTGGGATAGCTGCGTTCCCGTTTCGTCATGGACTGGATGACGGCCATGGTGCGTCCATATTGCTTCTCGTCGAACTGCATGCCCTTGAGGGCTTTGGCATCGACGCCGGGAAGCATGCCCAGCAGGTCCTGAAGCGGTCCCATCTTCTTGATCTGCTGCATCTGCTCCAAAAAGTCGTCCAATGTGAACGTCTGGTTGCGTATCTTTTTTTCAAGATCCATTGCGGACTTCTCGTCATAAGCGGTCTGCGCCTTTTCGATGAGGCTCAGCACGTCACCCATGCCCAGGATGCGGGATGCCATGCGGTCCGGGAAGAATGGCTCGATATCGCCCAGTTTTTCCCCGATGCAGGCATATTTGATCGGTTTCCCGGTAATGGCTTTTGTCGACAGGGCTGCGCCGCCTCGGGTATCCCCATCCATTTTCGTGAGGATGATGCCATCGATGCCAAGCTTTTCGTTGAAGGCTCCGGCCACGTTCACGGCATCCTGCCCGGTCATGGAGTCGACCACCAGGAGGATTTCCTGGGGCTTTACCGCCTTGCTTATCCGCTTGAGTTCATCCATCAGGATTTCATCGATGTGCAGGCGACCGGCGGTATCGATGATGACGACGTCGTACATCATCGACTTTGCATGTGCCACCGCTTTTTGGGCAATGGTGACCGGATCGGTTCCCGTACCCATTTCGAATACCGGTATGTTCAATTGTCCGCCGACGACCTGCAGCTGCTTGACGGCGGCAGGCCGGTAGATATCGCAGGCAACCAGCAGGGGACGTTTTCCATCCTTGCGCAGCACGGCGCCCAGCTTGCCTGCGGTAGTCGTCTTGCCTGCGCCCTGAAGGCCGCACAGCATGTAGACGGATGGAGGCGCGGAGGAATAGGTGATCTTGGCCGGCACGGACCCCATGAGGCGAATCAGTTCCTCGTGAACGATCTTCACGATCTGCTGCCCCGGCGTAAGGCTTTCCAGTACATCTATCCCGATAGCCCGCTCGCTGATGGTGGCAATGAAGTCCTTGACCACTTTGAAACTGACGTCGGCTTCAAGAAGCGCGAGTTTGATCTCGCGCATCATGTCCTTGACATCCTTATCCGTGACGCGGACCTGCCCCTTCATTCTCTTGACCAGGGCGGCCAATTTCTCGCTGAGTCCCTCAAAAGCCATGAAATCCTCACAATTGTTCCAATAACTGTTTCAGGCAGTTTCCCGCCATTGCCGCAGATTCCTTCGATACCTGCAGATTTTCCGTTTCGGCCGCTTTTTGAATGAAATTGAGGGCCTGCCGGACCATGTCCTGCTGTTTGGAAAATCTGGACGCCAGACTCAGTTTCCCTTCGTACTTCGCCAGCATTGCCTTTCCGGCACGGATGGCATCATGAACCGCCTGACGGCTGACACCCGTTTCTTGTGCAATTTCAAACAACGACAAGTCGCTGTTGAAGTGCAAATCCAGTACTTCCGACTGCCTTGGCGAGAGCAATTCTCCGTAGAAGTCCAGCAGACGCGTGATGGAGGCGTATTCCGAAGAGGATTGTTCATCTGTTTCCAACACGCACAGCCCCCCGCTCCACCTGACAGCCACATGAAGAATGATACCATGCAGACAAAACCGCTGTCAAGGTTTTTTCCTTTACAGGCCGTTTCGGCGGTTGTTTGGAGGCTGTTTGGCCGTTTATTGCCCCCCATTTTCCGATTCTTGGCTTGCACGGGGTCTTGCTGACCCTCAGTACTTCATCCGATTCTAGGCTTGCACGGGACCTCGCTGACTCTCAGTTCCTTGAATTATCTGGCAAAGGCAGGCACCAGGACAATCGCCGTATCTGCCCCTTCATCCCTGTTATGAAGAAAAGTCGATTCTTACGTGACGGTATTCCACGTAAAATTCTGACCGACATTTGCGATATGAATATGAACGGTGGATTGGATAGAATTTGTCAAAAGAAAATCATAAGAAAATCATATCTTGCTGCTATGCTTTGCTAAGTTGTCATAAATGCTTATAAAATGCTATGATGTCTGCAGAACACTGACATCTGGCAATCATAGGCAAGGGTCGGAAAGTCTTTTGATGGGGGCGTGAATGATTTGGAAGCGAAATACACGACTGCACAACAGATAGCTGAATTGCAGAAAGAAATGGAAGAGGCAAGGGCACGAATAACAAATAGAAAATCAAGAAAATCCATGAGACATAAAACATGGAAGATAATGAACTGGACGCTTTTCATCTTGCTATTCATCGGTTTGGGAACAATCCTGACCACTGTCCTCGTGGCAAAAAGCAGTGGCAAGACGCCTTCCGTATTGGGTTATCAGCTATATGTAGTCCAGTCTGGAAGCATGATCCCAACTTTACATATTGGAACTCTCATTCTGTCAAAAGCTTTCGATGAAAGTTTGCAGCTGAAGAAAGGCGATGTGGTCACTTTTACCAGCGACGGGATGACTGTCACTCACAGAATTATTGAAGTCCTGAGCGCCAACGGCCAGATTCAGTATAGAACCAAAGGGGATAATCCGGAAAATGCGGTTGATCAAGGTCTGCTTTCGGCAGACAGGATAAAAGCCGTGATGATTATGCGCATACCTTTTACATGAAAAGGAGAAATGAATTGGAAAGCAATGGAGACCAACTGGTCGTCATGAGTGAAGTATACTCAAATGAATATTACCAAAACGGGAAAAGCCAGCCTGTGCAAGTCTTGCGGGGAATATCCTTTGAAGCGAGGGCTGGCCAGGTATGGAGTATTCTGGGAAAGTCAATCTTTGAGATCATGCTGCTGACTGAGATTATGGCTGGAGCCAGGTCTTATCAAAAAGGACGGTGCTCCCTTTCGGAACATGGCATGATGCGACGCAAAAGAACGGTTCTACCTCATACATTTTACATTGGAAGCACCAATATGCTGTTCATCAACATGAAAGTCCTTGAATACTTGATGCTCGCCACATCCAGGACAAAGATGGATGCCCTGTCAAGGCAGCAGGAGATTTTAGACAGGCTGATTGCTGTCGGTCTGGATTATGTTGCACTGACTCCGATATCGCAATTGAAACCAGAGGAAAAGGCGGTTGTGACACTGATTTGCGCCACTTTCAGCCAAAGCCAGCTGCTTGTTTTGAACTTGCCAAGGCTTCGCTACGATGCGAAACTCATCGAAGTCATGACCAGGATATCCGTTCTGATAAAAAAGCAATACAGAACACTCATCATCACAACTGAAAACAATATGCTGGCGCAAGCCATTTCGACCGATATCATGCTGCTGCAGTCTGGTGTAATCAAATACTGCGGTGACATGAAAGCCATGCTCGAGCGTTATGACAAGGTGCTCTATACAATTCAGACAGATGCGGTTGAAGTCATGCTGCCTATCCTTGTCAATTCTTTCCCGCAGTTTACCTGCCGGGTTGATGACGCAAAAAGCAACGCAATAGAGGTTTTCAATTACAATGGTTCAGAGGTTGGATGCGATTTTTTTGATGTTTTCAGCAAATCCGGACTTGCGCCGGATGTTGTGACCCGCAATGAACCAAACTTGCGAAATGCATGCAGAGAGGTATTGCGCAATCATGATTTACAGGAATAGTTATTTTTCCAAGGAACTGAAGCAAGCGTATATAGAAAAAGAAGTGAGTTTTTGGAGTCAGATAAGATTTGGCATCTTTTTGGCACTGGGTGCCTTTGCCGTCTACTATGTCCTGCAGACCCTTACTCAAAGCGTTTTGTTCGATGTGGCGCCGGAGTATATGCTGCCCAGCTACTTCAGCACGCTTTTCATCTACAACAATTTCATATTCATTTGCATGATTGTCTATTTGCTGACAAATTACCAATATGTTACATTTGCCGAAATCAGCATGAATCGCTGGTACGTGATGGTCAATATGAAATTCAACCCTCTTTTCATGATATTCGGAAAGTTTTACGCCAGAGTGGCTTCCATTTTTCTTGTATACAGCATCGGGTTTTTGCTGACCGTTTTTTTGACCTCATTTCTGAAGTACCCGCTTGTCACCGACTATATGTTCAGCACGTACCTGGCCGGCTTTTTTGATGTTCTCATCATAGTAATTGCCACCATGACATTCTCACTATTCATCAAAGCGCAGGATATGGCAAAGTATGCGGTATTTACAATGGCCTGCCTGCTGTTGTTCATGAAGATAGCCAGCGGTAATTATGAAATTGTTTCAGACAGGGCATTGATGAGCAGTATTGGAAACTTCTTTGACCTCTCAAAATCTGCCTATCTTGTTTATCTTGGCGGTATCATGGTTATCTGCCTGACAGTATCTTCGATATATGCCTATAAATCTGCTCATCGGTACTATTTTCCATTCTACAGGAAAGACCTCGACTTTCCCTCCGATGTGGAAATTGTTTTGAAGGCAGGCGAAACCTACAAGCCTATCAGGAAGAGCAGTTATACCGCAAAAGTGCGGAAATCATTGATTGATATCGTTTTGGGCATCATGATGATAGGCGTCATAACCGTATTGCTTGTCTTCAACGGATTGATACTTGTCATGTCGTTGTCAACTCCAGGAAAAGAAGTTTCTTTCTTTGGCACGATTCCCTATATCTTCAAATCGGATACGATGAAACCGGCGCTCATGTTCAATGATTTGGTGTTCTTTAAAA
>JANYKF010000127.1 GCA_025361665.1 Clostridiaceae bacterium | reverse complement strand
TCCATGATGACGCTTTCCACCTCGAAAGGCCCGATGCGGTAGCCGGAAGACTTGATGATGTCGTCCGTGCGGCCAACGTACCAGAGAAATCCATCCTCGTCAGGCCAGGCCGTGTCTCCGGTATGATACAGCCCATCGTGCCAGGAGGACGCCGTCATGGCGGCATCGTTCCGATAGCCCATCATGAGCCCGTTTGGTGCCACGGGGTCCGTTCGCACCACGATTTCGCCGACCTGTCCCGCTTCCACGGGCTTCCCGTTCTCATCCACCACCTCGACCCGGTACGCAGGGGAAGGCTTTCCCATCGACCCGGGCTTTGGCTCCATCCAGTGCAGGGTGGCCGCGAGCAGGGTGGTTTCGGTTTGTCCATACCCTTCCATCACCTTTAGCCCCGTGGCCGCCAGGAAGCGGTTGTATACTTCCGAATTGAGCGCCTCACCCGCCGTCGTTACGTGCTTGAGGGAGGTCAGATCGAAACGCGACAGGTCTTCCCGGATGAGGAACCGGTAAATGGTGGGCGGCGCGCAGAACGTTGTCACCTTATATTTCTGGATGTGCACCAGCATGTCATCCGCGTTGAATTTGTCGAAATCATAGACGAAGACCGCGCCTTCCGCCAGCCACTGACCGTAGAGCTTGCCCCACATCGACTTGGCCCATCCGGTTTCGGAGATGGTGAAATGCAGATCGTCCGGATCGATTTGATGCCAGTAAACGGCTGTGGGAATATGGGCAAGCGGGTACCAGTGGTTGTGGGAGACCATTTTCGGCATGCCGGTGGTTCCGGATGAAAAATACAGGAACAGGGTGTCGGAACCTCCGGCGAAGGATTCTCCGACTGGTCTGGAAAAGGCAGGTGCATCCGCCATGCCCGCGGCCAGTGAAATCCAGCCTTCCCGTTCCCCTTTCGCCACAATGCGCGTTTTCACCGTGGGACATTCCGGCAGAGACTGCTCGCAGTATTCCGCGATGCGCCCTTCCGCCGTGCAGATGATGGCCCGGATGTCCGCGGCATTGCACCGGTAGACGATGTCCTTGGGCATCAGCTGGTTCGTGGCCGGAACCCCGATGGCCCCGATCTTGTGGAGGCCCATGAAGCAGAACCAGAACTCGAGATGCCGCTTCAGGATGAGCATCACATGATCCCCTTTTCCGATGCCCGCCTGAAGGAAAAAAGACGCCGCACGGTCACTCTCCCGGCTGACTTCGGCGAAGGTCACCCGTCGTTCCTCACCAGCCTCATTGCACCAGACGAGTGCGATTTTATCCGGCTGCTCCATGCCGAGGCGGTCCACGACATCATAGGCGAAATTGAACTGCTCCGGCATGTTGTAGGTGACGGCTGCCACATGGCCCGCCGCATCCAGCGCCTCATTCACGAATTCCCGATACAACCGTCCCATCAGCCGATCCTCCCTTCCGCGTCCCGGATCACAACGGCCAGGAACGTGCAGTCCGCACCCTCCGCCGCCATGCCATGCGGGAGTGTCGCGTCGTAGTAGATTGAATCTCCCGCATCCAGAACGGTTTCGTGATCGCCGATGCGAAACCGGAGGGATCCGCTCAGCACAAAATCAAACTCCTGTCCGCCGTGGCCCCGCTGCGGAAGGCTCCGGTGCCCGGAAGCCGTTTCAAGGGGCGCTTCCACCAGGAAAGGCTCCGCTGTTCGATGCCGGAAACGGTGGGCCAGGTTGCGGTAGGAAAACCCGCTGCGGCGCTGCATGGAAAGGCCGTTTCCCTTGCGGACCACGGTGAATCCGGAAAGCGTGGGGCTTTTTCCGGTGAGCAGGTCCGTCATGTCGACACCAAGACGGTTTGCGGTATTGAACAGGAAAGTGAAGGTGAAATCCTGCGCGCCGGACTCCTGCAGCAGGTATTCCGCCTCCGTCATTTCATGGACCCTGGCCATGTCCGCCGCCGCAATGGCCATGTCTTCCCGAAGGGAACGGATGCGTATGGCGATTTCCTGAATCTGTGCGTTCATGTCTTTTCCTCCAGACTGATCCTGCCTCATGGATGTTTTGACTCTCGGGTCTCATGGTTCCTTGGTGTATTGGGGTTTTTGTGTTTCCAATGCCTGCTGGTCCGTTTGGATGGAGATGCCCGCAACAGACAGAATGACGCCCATGCCACCAGCCGCAAGGATTGGCAGCCATGAAGGTCCGCCAATAAAGGCAAACAGACGGAAGACGGGATACAGCAACCCCACGGCAAAGACGAAGCCGCCCCAGATGCCGGTAAATGCCAGTGGGAAGCGGTACGACAGCCAGAGGGACAATGCACCGGCAGCGATCAGCATGACAAGCACCAGCAGCAGGGGATTCGCCATGTTCAGGCTGAACAGCCGGATGCAGCCAATGGTCACCAGCATGCCAAGAAAGCCGCCACCGGTGCAAAAAAAGAAGCGGCTCCAGAAACGCCCGAGCAAGGCAAACAAAAGGCTGCCGATGACAAGGCCGATTCCGGCACCGATGCAGATGCGGATTTGTGAAAGCGCACCCAGAAAAATCGCACCCGTCATGCCGCCGGCTGCGATGGCATCTTCAATGGCCGTTCCGCACCAGATGCCGGCGAATGCGCCGAAGACAATTCCCTGGACCAGGCTGATGGCCATGTACCGCCGTCTTCCAAAGAATCCCCAGCAGCAGCCGACCGCAATCAGTACCGCCGATAAAACCCAAAACATCCAGGCATTCGACAGAACAGCTGCGAGGGCACCCGCCACATCCATGACGGCCAGTCCCGTGGGATCGATTCCCTGCGACATGGTTCCCCCGTGTTCTCCGGCGGTTCGCCCGACGGTTTTCGCATTTGGATTCGGATTGGCACACACCCATTCTACCATCGGGAAAATCAGGTTACAAGCCACTTCGTGCCTGTCTGTCTCATGACAGCACCTGTTCCGAATTGCATCCTTGCGCAATATTGTCTGTATTTTTACGGGATAGCCTTGATCACATCAACAGAGGTCCAGAATAGTTTTGGGAAGTATCTTCGCATGGCGGCGGACCTGGAAGAGGTCATCTTCACAAATGCGGGCACGATGCCATCAAGCTGGTCACTTGCCGGGAGCCGCTCGCAGGCCGGGCATCCGAGAAAGCTGCGGATTATCTGTTCAACCTCGACATGTAACACTTAGGATTCCTTCCGCAGTTGCCTGAAAAAAGGCCATCACCGCATGTGATATGAGTGATGGCAGGAATGAGAGAGAGCATTGAGTCATCCGGCAATTGCGGAAATCCTTGTTGAACGAAGGATACGCATCTCACCTATGGGTGTTGCAAAATGTTTCCATCTCTAAAAACCCGGAAAAGACTTATGCTATGGGACATGAATGCACTGTGAAATGCCAGATCCCCTTGTTGAAAGCCACGTCATCATAAACCTTCCCCCTCCCCGCAACGAGGCTTGCCGTAATCTATTCAGCTTGCTGAGCTTAACAGGTCATCGGAAAGAATGACCGTATGCGAACCCAGTGGCCACCACAATCCGGGCACCGCATGATGTCCACGCCTTTTTTCTGCCAGACCATGTCCTGCACCGTCAATTTCTTCTTCTCCGGTTTCTGAACCTTGAGAATACGAAAACAGCGCAGCAGCTTGTACCTTTGGTTGCGGTTGCTGAGAATGCCATAATGGCGAATTCGCTGGAATCCGCTTGGCAGAACGTGCAACAGAAACCGGCGGACGAATTCTCCAGCATCGAGCGTCATGTTCTTTGGCCGGTTGCCATCACGATAGTCTTTCCATTTGAACGTAACCGATGTATCATTCATCTGGACAAGGCGATTGTTGTAGATGGCCGTCTTGTGGGTGTACCGGCTCAGATACTCAATCACGGTGTCGGGGTTGCGAAATGGCTTTTTGCAGTACACCACCCAATTCTTCAGGTGCAGCTGGTCAAACCATTCTCGTTGGTCTGAATCCCAGCATGCACCCTGCTTTCCGGGGAGTTTGATGGCTCCGGAAAGCAGATCCCTTTTGACGAAATCCAGCAGTTTACCACGAAACAATGCGGAAAGCGCTTTGACCGGAAGGAAGAATTTCTTCCTGGAATTCACGAATGCCATCCCATTTGCACGAAGGCCTCCACCGGGAATGATGCAATGGATGTGAGGATGATACGAAAGCGTCTGTCCCCAAGTGTGCAAGACAGCTGTGAAGCCAATTTCAGCTCCAAGATGTCGCTTGTCCAACGCCAGTGCTCTCAGCGTTTGGGATACCGCGCGGAACAGATGGTTGTACATCCTTTCCTGATTGTGAAGAAACAACGCGTGTAATGTATCCGGCACCGTGAAGACCGCATGGAAATGGGAGATGGGATGTTGCCGCTAAAGCATACTGTCCGGAAAATGACGGTCCATTATGTCCAAAGGCTGTCGGAAAAGCTGTCCTTAGTTGAGTTTACAAAAAGCCTTGCGGTATGCGCAAGGCTTTTCAGCTGAAATCATTGGTAGAGTGATGTGACTTCATATCAGGTTGCGTGCTAACCCGTCTCCTATCTGTCTCGTCAAGGCCTTTTGCGGCATTAACGGTGCCCTCCCGGCTGCGCCGGGCCCCTCCCATAAATTCCACAGTACCTTGACGATCCAGATTCGGCATGCCGATGCGTGCGCACCGAGGGATGAAGAAAACCAGCAGTAGAAAGCTTTCATCATCCCTCGGGCTTCGCAGTCTGGCATGCCGACCGTCAACTTTATTCCTGCAGGTTTCGGGGTAACCCTCAGGAATCTGCTTAACCAGCAGCATGTAGCAGCCAACAGCGCAACCCCCTCACGGTAAAAATCCGGCCATATTCTGAAGCGCATAGGCAACAGTGATGCCGTCCACTGTATTTTTCATGATCTTCCCGAGCTTCCCTTTATTAAAGGATAAGTCGTTGGGGTCGTTGAGCCAGCAGGCAGCACGCCAGTCCGGGATGGAAACAAAGCGGCCAACTTTCCCTTTGCCAACGAAGACATGAATGCTGTAGCGGCTTTCGATGAAGAATTCACACCAAGCATCGTGCTGTTCGACGTTGCTGACCACGGCGGTCCACTTTTCCATGCGCTTGCTGGACCATTCATGATGACAAGTGAAGCTTCTCATGCAACTTCTCCTTCCGCTACACGCTTGACCATGTGGTCGTCGATGATGCGCT
>JANYKF010000114.1 GCA_025361665.1 Clostridiaceae bacterium | reverse complement strand
CACGCCGATATTCAGCGATTTGTTCTGGATCAAGGGAAACGGCCGTCCGGAATCGACTGCCATGGGGGTCAGAACCGGATAGATGAAACTGTCGAAATGGCCGGACAGCCATTCCAGCTGCACGGGGGACAAATCCGGCTCATGCAGCAGCCGGAATCCGCTGCTGCGCATCCGGGGCGCGAGTTTGCGGCTCCAGGTGCGATATGCCTCCTCGAACATGAGATGAACCCTGGCACTGATCCGGGCAAGCTGCACGGATGGCGTCAGACCGGAGGAGTCAGCTTTCTCGTATCCGGCTTCCACCTGATCGTTGAGAGATCCGACCCGCACCATGTAGAATTCGTCCAGGTTGGATGCCGCGATGGCCAGGAATTTCAACCGCTCGAAGAGCGGGTTGTCCTTGTTGTCGACTTCCTCGAGCACCCGCTGGTTGAATTCCAGCCAGCTGAGGTCCCGGTTGAGGTAAAGCTCCGGCTGTGTGATGTCGATGTTTTTCATGGCTTCTTCTCCGGCATGCCAGATTTGTTTGCAGCTGTCAGGACGGGCAGCAGTCCGAAAACCTCGCGGAAGAACTCGGCCTTCATCTGGAAAGTCCATTGTTCAAGCGCCGTTTCTTCCCGGCTCTCCCCCTTCACCCTGCAGATATCCTCCCCGATCTCCACCTTGAGATTGCCGATCTTCTGCTTGTGACTCGTGTCGAGCGCATCGGCCAGGCGGATGACGGCGATCAGCTTCACCGCCTTGATCCGATCCCCGGTGTCCAGCTTCTTCAGGCTTTCATTGTCGAACGCCGGTTCCTCGACGGAATGGAACCGTGCGATGTTCGCCACCGTGGCCAGTTCCGAATCCGACAACCCGGCAAGCTGCGAGGCCTTGATGATGTTGTAGGAGTAGACATAATGCGGATCCGCCCCGATGTATTTGCCGATGTCGTGCAGGATGGCGGCTACCTGAAGCAGGAAGCGATCCCTCGGAACCATTCCGTGAACGGACCGAAGCCCGTCATAGATATCGAGGGCCGCCTCCGTCACATACTGCGCATGATGGATGTTGTAGCGGTATCTTTCCGCAAGATGCGCCGCATTGCTGAGAATGTCTTCCTCAAAGGCATCCCTTTCGGTTCTGGGGCGAAAGGCCAGCAATTGTTCGGCGATCAGTCCGTCCACCAGCGTCACGTCAGGAAGCATCACCTCGACCGCTGCTGTCTTTTCGAAGAATGTGCGGATCAGGATGAGGGCCGGTGCAATGACTTCCGCTTCGGGCTGGGCAACCCCGCAGGCGACCGCAAGTGCGCCGGTGGACATGGCGGACGCTTTCCGGAAGGCTTTTTCGAACCGATCCCGCGGGATGATCGTAATCCCCTCGGACCTTTCGATTCCGGACAAGCGCGCCAGTGATTCCGATTCGCCGGTCACCACGGCGAACCGCGTGACCTCCCCGCTCCCCCTGAAGGATTCCACACCTTCCACATGCGCTTCAATGTACTCTTCCAGCACCTTGTAGAAATGGAGCGTGTGCTTTTCAATGCGGGACATGGCTTCCTTGATGCGCAGCGCACCGATCTTCATGCTCTGGCTGTTGACCAGCAGCAGCGGACCGCACAGCGACAACTGGATGCTGCCGGCTCCGATGTCAAGCACCAGCAGGCTTTCCTGCGCCTTCATGGTGACTGATTCCCGCAACAGGTTCTTGACGGCCTGCAGGGTGAGGAACTTCTCCTGGGAATTGTTGATGACTTCGACATCAAACCCGGTAAGCATGCGGATCTGGTCGATCATGTAATCGCGGTTCGAAGCTTCGCGGAGCGCGCTGGTGGCAACAACTCGGCAATCCACGACGCCATAGTCCGTCATCAGCCTCTTGAAGCCGGCGATCGCGTCGCAGGTGGCGCGGACTGACGCAAAACTCAGTTTGCCGTCGTTGAAAGTATCCCGCCCCAGCGGGACCAGCAGGTCCACATTCTCCAGATCCTTGACTTTTCCTTCGCGGTCGATTTGCACGATTTTCATGCGCAGCCTGTGGGAGCCGATATCAATGGCCGCAAACAGGCGAGTGGATTTTCCCATGTCGCACCTTGGCTTGGTCGCCGACATTCATGCAGCGGCGTGCCGGTTCCTTTCCATGACAGTTCTGAAAGCATTTTATCATACATGGGGCCGGCTGAAACACTTCAGCCGGCCCAAATGCTGTATTTTACATGGATTCCCGCAAATACCGACCCTAAAAACCAAGCCGGGATGCCTTCAGCACACCCGGAATCGCCTTGAGTTTTGCCAGGATGGCATCATCCGCCGCACTGTCGATGCTGACAAACGAAACGGCCTTCTCGCCAGACACGTCGCGGCTCCACTGCATGGCGGCAATGTTGATGCCGTTCTCACCCAGGACCGTGCCGACTTTCCCGATGATGCCCGGAACATCCCGGTTCTGCAGCGCGATGACATGGGGGGTCGGCTCGAAATCCATCCGGTAGCCGAAGAAGTCCACGATGCGGATGCTGTCTTTAGCGAACACGGTTCCGGAAACATCCAGGGTGCGATCCCTGCGGACAAAACGGACCGTGATGAGATTGGTGTATTTGTCGAGGTGGCTGGACCGGCTCTCGATGAGGTCCACGCCGAAATCCGCCAGCTTCAGTTCCGCATTGACGTAGTTCACATCCGCGCTGCCGGTCGCGCACAGAAAACCTTTCACAACGGCCAGCGTCATCTGCCTGGTGGGCTTGTCCGCCAGATCCCCGCTGTATATGACCTCGATGCGCTGAACCGTCTCCTTCTCGGCCTGATAATAGATGGAGCCGAGTTTCTCGGCCAAATCGATGTAGGGGCGCATGGCTTTCATGTCACCGGACATCGGCGGCATGTTCACGGCCGCAACCAGTTCGCCGTTCAGCACGGCTTCCACCATTTTCGCCACATCCAGGGAGCAATTGAGGTTTGCCTCCTTCGTGGACGCGCCCAAGTGCGGGGTGAAGGTGACCTGCTCCAGGTCGAGGAGCGGATTCTTGTAGTCCTGCTCCTCCGGCGATTTGTTGAAATTCGGCTCCACTTCCTGCACGTCCAGGGCGGCTCCGGCAACCTGTCCGGAAACAATGGCGTCATAAAGGGCCTTTTCATCCACCATGCCGCCGCGGGCCACATTCACGATGCGGACACCCTTCCTGCACAGATTCAACTCGCGTGCGCCGATGAGGTTTCGGCTTTCCGGGCTTTTGGGAATATGGAGGGTGATCAGGTCCGCACGCCGCAGCAGTTCATCGATCGTGGCGATCCGTTCCACGCCGAGGGACGCGGCCCGCTCTTCGGTGATGTACGGATCATATCCGATGACGGTCATGCCGACGCCTTTGAGCTTGCGGGCCACGATGGAACCGATTTTCCCAAGGCCGATGACACCGGCGGTCTTTCCTTCGAGTTCCTCTCCCACGAACCGGTTTCGGCGGAAATCATTCATCTTGGCGGCGTGATGCGCCTGCGCGACATTGCGGAAAACGGCGAAGATAAGCGCCACGCTCATTTCGGCAGCCGCCATGATGTTGCCTTCCGGTGTGTTGACCACCGCGATGCCGTGTTTCGTGCAGGCGGGCACGTCGATGTTGTCGACACCGTTGCCGGCCCGGCCGGCGGCCTTCAGATTCACGCCCTTGTCGATGATGTCCTGTTTCACCTTCGTGGCGGAGCGGACGATGATGGCATCATACTGGCCGATCACGCCGAGGAGATCTTCATGCGAGATGCCATAGGGCGTATCGACTTCGAATCCCTTCGACTTGAGGTAATCGACGCCATTGGAGGACATCTTGTCGGTGATGATGATTTTCGGCATGTTGTTCCCTCCTGTTTTCGCATGATGTGGAACTTGTTCCTTCGGCACCGCCGCACCTCCCGCCAGAGGGAAGGGGCGATCTCTCCAGAGAGCCGTCCAATCAAGGTCCTTCTGCCTGTGAGATTCACTCCGTCGGCGGGTGCCATGCACCGCTCTCCCTCAATCATCAACCGGATGCCATATGCTGTTGGTTGGTTTCATTATAGCGCAATCGGACCCTGTGTCAAGATGAAATTGTGAAATGATTGACAAGCCGAAGACGATCCGGAAAAGCACGTCGCCGGACAAAACAGAGACTCCCGGAAGGGATACAATCCTGTCATCGATATAAGCTTCATTCTGGTGTAAAAACTCGATTCATCGAGTCTTCATGCAGGTTTCCGTTCAAATCAGGCATGAGGGAACCTACACGGCGCCCTTGAGGTATCGCTGCAGCCGCGGATGCTTCGGATTCTGAAATACATCCAGGGTGGATCCTGCTTCCAATACTTCGCCACGGTAGAAATAGACGGCCTGGTCCGCAATCCGGCTGGCCTGTTCCATGTTGTGCGTCACCATGATGATCGTGTACCGGCTCTTCAATTCCGTCAGCAGGTCTTCGATCTTGTAGGTGGAAATGGGGTCCAATGCGGAACAGGGCTCATCCAGGAGGAGGATGTCCGGCTCCAGCATCAAGGCGCGGGCGATGCACAGGCGCTGCTGCTGTCCGCCGGAGAGCCGTAGTGCGGACTGGTGGAGTTTGTTCGCGACTTCCTCATGCAGGTTGGCCAGTTTCAGCTTCTCGATGGCTCTTTTTTCCGCTTCCGCCCGCGAGATGCGATAATGCTCCCGCAGAGGAAGGATCAGGTTGCCGATCACGGAAATCGGCAATGGGTTGGACGCCTGGAATACCATGCCAATGCCTTTGCGCAGCCCGTTGACCCAGCTTCCGCCCCTGCGCGCGTACAGATTGTCTCCCCGCAGCATCAGTTCCCCTTCGAGATGATAGGAGGGAATCAGGTCGTTGAGCCGGTTGATGGACCTGAGCAGGGTGGTTTTCCCGGAGCCATGCTTTCGCTTCCTTATCAAGCACTGTCATTTGTCAGCCCCCCCTTCGCCGTCCATGCCCGAAACCCTTTCGTCCAATCCCTTTTTCATTCCGCCATGCATCATCATGCCCTTTTCCGGATTGCCTTCGTTGAGCAGCATGTCCGTGTCCACGCGGTTTCTTTCCATAGGTGGATCCGCACCCGGTTCCGCCTCGAACGGTTTCCGGTTGCGTGACCGGACCGGCCTATCCCGCCCGGCGCTTTTGCCCGAACCGCCCGCAAGGGCCGCAATGCCGTTGAGCAGGAGAATGACGCCCACCAGGACAAAGGATGCGCCGAAAGAAACGTCCGAGTTGTTTCCTTCTCCGGCGGGAGAAGTGTAAAGGATATAGGATGTAAGGGTGCACCCGGTGTTGCGGATGGTGCTGATCCAGTTGTCCGGCATCCACCATGGCTGCAGCCCCGTCATGCGGAGCGTGCCTCCCAGGGTGATCAGGACGATGGCGGTGTCGCCGATGATGCGCCCCATCCCGAGGATGACGGCGGTGACGAGGCCAGGACTGGCCGTCTTCAGGACGATTTTCCGCACTGTGTACCATTTCGTGGCCCCAAGAGCCACCGAGGCTTCATAATACTGCCGCGGAACCGCCTTGATGGCTTCTTCCGCCGTCTTCACCACAAAAGGCAGCACCATGACGGCCATCGCGATGCCGGCCACCAGGAAGGAACGTCCGTAGGAACGGTTGACGCCATCCGCATTCTCGATGGTCACGCTCAGGAAGCCAAGTCCCGGCGAGGTCGACAAGGCAAGGGCAAACAAAGCGACGACAACGGTCGGCACGCCGGCCAGGATGTCGATGGCTATCCGGATCAGGTCGCGAAAGACCCCTTTCCGGCTGTCATGCACAAGGAACAACGCGGTTGAAAGTGCTGCTGGCCATGCGATCAGCATCCCGATGACCGTCAGAAGAATCGTGCCGATGATGGGCGTGAGGATGCCGCCCTCCTTGGCCGACAAGGCGGATGAACTCGGTTCCTGCGTCAGAAACCTCAGGCTGATGACGCCCGCACCTTCCAGCATGATGTAGATGATGATGAAAAGGCATGCCGACATGATGAGCAGGACGGAGAGCCACGAACCCGACATGCCGAGAAGACTTTCCACTTTTCTGTTACGCATTGGAGCCCTCCTTCCTGCGGATCCAGCCTTCCACCTGACGGGCAAGCACACCCAGAACAGCACCGATGGCCAGGAGCACCGCTCCGCAGGAAAACAGCGCCGATTCGATGGACGGGACGGAAATGGCCTCCGATTTGTTGATGATGGCGGAGGCCAGCGTCAGGATGGGTCCGAACAGGAACCCCACTCCATTTGCTGGGTTGGGGACCAGGCCGATGCCGCCGCAGACCATGGAGACGGCGATGGCTTCTCCGATGCCGCGACCTGTGGCCAGGATGATGCCGGCAATGATCCCGGACTTTGCGGAAGGCAGCACGACTTTCCATGTCACTCGCCAGGGCGTCATGCCGACGGCAAACCCGACTTCGCGCAGCGAACCGGACACGCTGCCGATGGCGTCCATGGACAGCGCAACCACCATCGGCACGATCATGAAGGCCAATACGATGACGGAGGCCAACAGCCCGCGTCCCGTCATCTGGAACAGGTCCAGGTAGGCGATTTGCATGTCCACCGTGATGAACAGCTTCTCGACAAGCGGCACAACCACCATCAGGCCGACAAGCCCGAACACGATGGAAGGGATGGAAGCGAGAAGGCGCACAAGGGTCATGGCCGGCTTTTTCAGCCAGTCCGGCGCAAACATGCTCAGCATGGCCGCAGCGCCGATCCCGACGGGGACTGCCAGCAGGAGTGCCAGGAACGTGCTGGCCAGCGTGCCCGCGATGAGTCCGAACAAGCCAAACTGATAGACAGGCGCGTCGACCGGTGCATTGTACGCTTCCGAAATCTGCTTGTCAAAATTCGTTCCGGTCCAGAAGGACAAGCCGCTTTCCCGGATGACGGGCCAGGCCCGTCCAATGACAAAGATGAAAATGAAACCCATCATGACGACACTGAGAAAGGCCAGCAGGCGGATACCCCACTTCATGGCCTGGTCCATCGCTCCGTCAACCAATACACTTGGGTTCTTGTGTGCCCTTTTCCCCCGCATATTTCCACACTCCCCAACAGGGCTGTTCCGTCATAAGCCGGAACAGCCCTGTCGCCACTGGTCTCAGAATCCTATCCGGAAAACGCCTGTCTTCCTTCTGCATCCTGGTCTCTTCCTGATTTGGTGGTATTCTGGTCTTCTTTTGATTTGCTTTTATTGGCGTATGCTCAGGTATCCTTCTTTTTCAGCAATGGCCTGGACCTTGACGCTGCGGATATAGTCGATGTAGACGGCAGTCGCGCCGAACGGCATCCCTTTTGTCAGGACGTCAAGCGTGCGGCGGATGGGGTAGGTGGCGTTTCTGAGGTTGGCGACCGTCGCGGCGATGCCGTCGACCGTCACGGCCTTGACGCTTTCATCCACATAACCCATGGAAACAAAGCCGATTGCATTGACTCCGCCTGCTACCGCTTCCTTCACGAGACCATTGGTATTGAAGGGGGTGGCTGTAGATACGACAGGCAGAAGCTTCTTGTTCGCGTCGGTGCCAAGGACGAGTTCCTGGAAGGAAGCGAGTGTCCCGGAGGTGCTTTCACGGGTCTGGACGAAGATGGGTGCGTTGGCACCGCCAACATCTTTCCAGTTCTTGATCTCGCCAAGGAAGATGGACTTGATCTGGGCTTTCGTCAGTGCGGAAACCGGGTTGTTCTTGTGCAGGATGATGGCGATGCCGTCAATGGCAATCGGAATCACCCTGAGGTCAGGATTCGCTGATTTTTCGGCACCCGTCAATTCCCTGGATGTTCCGCCAACATTGAAGCTTCCGTCGATGGCGCCCTTGATGCCATTGCCCGAACCGCTGCTGGCATAACTGACATTGATTTTGTTGTTGATTTTCATCAGTTCGTCGGCGGCAGCCTGGCCGATGGGCGCAACTGTGGAAGAGCCGCCAGCCTTGACGGTACCTACAAAGGCTGTGAAATAGTTGATGGTTGCGGTGCTGTTCGCATAATCCACTTCTGCGCCGATGGTTTCGGAAACGAACCGGAGCGGAATCAGTGTCCGGCGGTTGACGATTTCAGCCGGCTGAAGCATGATCATGGGCACGCCGTTGACGAGGGCGGTCTTGGAACCGATCGTCAGAATGATGTGTTTCGCGGCCGAGTCGATCGTGACGGTTCCCATGGTTCCATTGTAAGAAACTAATGCTCCCAGTGCCTCACTCACAACGCGGATGGGGACGAGGGTGGTGCCGTTGCGGATGAGGGGCGCAACGTCGGAATTGACCTTGACGCCGTCAATGACGATGCTGATGGCAGGGGCAGTCGCAGTCGCAGAAGCAAATGCCGGGACCATCCCGAACATCATGGTGAGGACGATCAACGCACACAATATCTTTTTCATGTTTAGGTCCCTCCTGTTTTCGATTTGATTTGATTCACCGCCATTATAGCGACCGGATGTTAAGCGCAATGACTTAAATGTAATGATCGTGTCATGTTTTCATTGGTTTTATGTTAAGAATGTTAAGCGTAATAACATTAAATCTGGTGTAAAAACTCACTTTTGTGAGTTTTTATGCAGGATGTCTCTGACATCCTGCATGTTGAAGGCACATTTTGTGCCTTCAACACACCAAATCACGTGATTCGGTGCCCTTTCGGCGGCATTTGCCGCCGGATGCATGCAAGCTGCAAAATGCAACTTGCATGAAAAAGTCGAAAATCGACTTTTTGCACGAGAATCAACCTTAGCCCCAATTCGTTTCGCCCTGTCGGATAATTGCCATTGTCGGTTGTTTCCCTCTTGCGCGCTTTCACATTATGTGCAATCATTATAATCAGGTAATAATATCTTGTAATACTTGTGTCAGCATTTCCCATTTACCACCGCCAGTATCGCAGGAGGATGCCATGGACAAATCATATCGCATCTACATGGAAAAGGGCCGCCGCATTGTACAGGGTCTCGGCGGATATGACGCCGATGAGCAGAAGGATCTGCGGGCGCTGGTACGGCAAAGTGCTGAAAAGTATGGAGATGCTCCCGGATTCAAGTTCCGCGCAAAGGGCGGCAGCGTGGATACACGCTCCTACAATCGGTTTTCGGCCGATATCGATGCATTGGGCACCCAGATGTCCAGGGCTGGTTTTGCCGGTTCCCGCATCGCCATCATCAGTGAAAACCGCTATGAATGGAGCGTTGCCTTCTTCGCGACGGTCAATGGCATCGGCATTTCAATCCCACTGGACAAATATCTGCCGAAGAACGAGCTGGTCAGTCTGCTGAAACGGGGAAAGGCGGAAGTGCTCTTCTTCTCGCCGGCCTATCTGCCCATGATCCATGAGGTCATCGCGGAAGGCGGGCTGCCCGTGAGGAAGTTCATCTGCCTTGACACGCTTGAAGATGATGCCGCGGCAGGCGGTGCGGACATATCCGATATCCACTCCTGGATTCGGGATGGCAAAGCCGCACTTGAGGCGGGAGACCGCCGGTTCGTGAACGCGCCCGTCGACCGCAAGGCCCTTTCCATCCTGCTTTTCACCTCCGGCACCACCAACATGTCGAAAGGCGTTATGCTTTCCCACGAGAACATCGTGGCGAACCTGGCCTCCATCCACGCCTGCATCCGCATCGACAGCCGGGACGTCCACCTGTCGCTGCTGCCGCTGCACCACACATTCGAAAATACCATCGGGCAGATGCTGATGATCCAGAGCGGTGCCTGCATCGCCTATTGCGAGGGCATCAAGCACGTGGCCGACAACATCCGGGAATTCGGCGTCACCGTGCTGGTCGGCGTGCCGGCCATCCTGGAAGCCATTTACCGCCGTGTGCAGGATGGCATCGACAAATCGGGAAAGCGAAAAACACTGGATCTCCTCATGAAGGTTTCGGACGGGCTCCGCAAGGTCGGCATCGATCTGCGGCGCGTGCTGTTCAAGAGTATTTTCGCCAAGCTGGGACCCGGCCTGCGATTGGCCGTTTCCGGCGCCGCACCGCTCGATCCGGCCGTCATCATCGGGTTCGACCGGCTCGGCCTGGCGCTTTACCAGGGATACGGCCTCACGGAAACATCCCCTGTCGTGGCCGCCAACACGGACTTCGTGAATGTGCCAGGCACCGTCGGACACCCGTTGGCCGCCATCGACGTCACGATCGACAATCCCGATGCGAACGGCATGGGGGAAATCCTCACACGCGGCCGCAATGTCATGCTTGGCTATTATGAAAATGCGGAGGCAACGAAGGAAGTGATGGAACCGGACGGCTGGTTCCACACGGGAGACCTGGGCACGATAGACAACAAGGGCCTCATCCGGATTACCGGACGCATCAAGTCGATGATCGTCCTTGGAAATGGAAAGAAGGCCTTCCCCGAGGAATTCGAGATATTGCTCAACCAGATTCCCGGTGTGAAGGATGCCTTCGCCTGGGGACACATCACGGGGGACGGCAGCGTGCAGATTTGCGCGAAGCTTGTCCGAGACCGGGAACTGCTGGCCACGATTCATGAGGGCATGATGCCGGACGACGCGGGTACGGCAGCCTGGTTTGAAAAGGCCATCCGTGAAATCAACGCCAACCTGCCGCAGTATAAAATGATCCGGTATTTTCTGCAGACCGATGCGGACCTCGTGAAGACAACCACGCTGAAAATCAAGCGCCCGGTGGAACAGGCGCAGATCGCAGCCTGGCTGAAGTCTTCCGGCCTTGACATGAGGAAGGCATCGGGGAAGCTCCTGGAGTAAAGGAACAAAAACTGCGGAAAACAAACAACGCCCCCGCATCAGCTCCGGCTGAATCGGGGGCGCTGCCGTTCTGCGGGATTCACATCACCTTCTGGTGGTTGATGCCTTTATCGAGGTGCCGGCCGATATGTTTCCAGCCTTGTCGACGGCTTTGATCATCATCGTGTATGACGTCGACGCGGCCAACCCGGTTGCAGTGTATTGAAGGGCTGTGCCGGCCAATGTCGCAGTCTTTACTCCATTGACGTAGAATTCGTAGCTTTGTATTCCGCTGATTGTATCTGCAGACGCACGCCATTTCACGGTAATGCTGCTTCTGGCTGAAGCGGATGAAAGACTTGACGGTGCTGAAGGAGGCAACTTGTCGATGTTGCCGATGACCAGTGTGCTTTCCGATGATTCAATGGTCGTGGAATTGTTCACCGACTTCGCATAGACTGTGCCGTTCGTTCCAATCGTGAGTGGACCGGAATATGGTGCCCACACGCCCGTGGAGCCGATTTTATAGCGAATGCCGCTGTTGCTGTTGGAATCCGTGATCGTGACCATGATATCCGCAGGGGTCCACGCCGTATTGCCTGATTTGAGGGTCGGCGGTTTCTGGACAACGACGGGGGTGGGAGAGGTAAATGTCACATTCATGGTCTGCCCGCTGACTGAGAGGATTTCCGCATAAACTCCGCTGACCGCCCCGCTGTACAGATTGCTGCCAGGTCTGCCTGTTGCCTGGAAGAACGTATTGTTCACCAGATTGGGATCCTCCGTAACGAGCCCGGCATGATAGTAATGATCATAATTCGCATATGGCGTGATATTGCTGTCCAACTCACTCTTGCCCAGATATCCCTCGTTGGCTTCCTCCAGATCGACTTTCTTGCGAAGGACATTGTCGTTGTTGGCGATTGACTCGTCGATATGCCAAATCGCGATTCCGCCACTCTTCACGCCTGCGTTCTTCAAAGCGATGTCGAACCCGGAAAACTGTCTGTTTTCGAAAAGGAAGTATTCACCGGACCTGGGTGTATTGAGCCTGTAGATGTTGTAATCCGCCCCGTTTCCGGTTGAATTCACTTGATACGATGCGTTCGCGGGATTCTTCGCGTCGACGGCAATCGGGACCGCAAACCCGAGAAGCGCTTTGCAGAATGCATCCAGATGAGTCGGCGAATCTCCTGGATCCTTTGGCCCCGTTCCCCAGCTTCCTCCCGCCATCAGGCTGTGCACGCCCACGCCCGCGGAGTCATACCCGTAATCGTACAAATCCGGCAGCCCGAGATTGTGCCCAAGCTCATGGCACAGGACGCCGATGGTCGCCATGTGGTCCCATTGCGTTTCCCCTTGCTGGGTATATTTTGCAATGCTCTTTCGATCGTACCTGTTCGAACTTGCAATTGTCCAGCTGTGCGCCCACACGGACGGGGCAGGTCCGCCACAAGCCTGTTCATATCCTGCCACGACCGTTACGATGTTCAATTCATTCGTTTCGATGATCCCGTTGTTGTTGGCATCATAAACTGCAAAATTGACATAGGGGTCTGCTGCACTCAAGGCATCGGAAACGATTTGTTGGTTTCTGTAATCAATCGTGCCGCCGGTTCTGGGATGATTGTATCCAAGTGTTACCCTGACGACACCGTCATTGGCCGCACCCCAGTTCTCGGTGGCCGGCTCAAACCAGAAAGCCCCTTTGGAAACCTCCTTGTAGTACGCATTCACGGAACTGCCCGTCACGGAGAAAAAAGAATCACTCCATGCCGTTTCCGAATTCTTCATCTTTACGTCCGAAAACTCCACCAGCAGGACAAGGATTTGCGGCTTCAGGCTCAAATTCAACGCAAGCGATGGCGCAGCGGCTCCGCCGACGGATATGGATGTTGAAGACGCAAGATCCGCCTGCTTCCTTTCGATTCTTCTTTCCATCAGGAAACGCCTGACATCGCTGTTTCTAACCGTTTTGCCGCTCATCAGGCCTTTTTCGCAGATGGTCGTTCCCGGCTCAACATGGGTCCTGATGCTGTCAAGACGGCCTATCTTCCAGTAATGATCCGCTTCATCCTGGACAATCACATCCCCATTTTCTGCTTCCATCCAGTTTCCATACTCGTCGCCGACCATCCTGGCTGGAAAGGACTCGCCATCCGGCTGCACCAGGCTGATTTCCCTGTCGAACGCGGGGACTGCAAAAACACCGCAGGTGAAAAACAGAATGCTTGCGACCATGATGCAGACCATCAAGGAAAGCCTTGATATGAGCGCGGAAGATGTCTTTTCACCCATTTCGCTTACCTCCTTCTCAAAGTGGCGTTACCCTCGTGAAAGTCACCTGTTGTGCCATGCATTCGTCATCCATCATCCCGGTGATGTTATAATATTCCATTTCTTCGTATCAGTCAATCATGATTCTGGTGTAAAAACTCACTTTTGTGAGTTTTTATGCAGGATGTCTCTGACATCCTGCATGTTGAAGGCACATTTTATGCCTTCAACACACCAAATCACGTGATTCGGTGCCATCTGGCGGCATTTGCCGCCGGATGCA
>JANYKF010000102.1 GCA_025361665.1 Clostridiaceae bacterium | reverse complement strand
GCGCAAAGAAGCAGGGTTCGCCGTCTCCGATCGTATCCAGCTATGGGTGTGGGGGGCGGCGGAAATCGAATCGGCTGCCTGGACCAGGACGGAAATGACGGAGGTTGCCTCCACATCGCCATGATGGGCCATGACGGCATTCATCACTTCATCGCTCTCGCGGTATTTTCTCAGGATGTCGGCACCGATGTTGACATGGGATCCTTCAATCTCATGATCCACGGATTTGCCGATGTCATGCAGCAGGCCAGCCCGCTTCGCCAGGGTGATGTCCTCGCCCAGTTCGGCGGCCATGAGGCCCGTCAGGTGCGACACTTCGATGGAATGGGCCAAAACGTTCTGACCGTAGCTGGTACGGTACTTGAGCCGGCCCAGCAGGCGGATCACTTCCGGATGGAGGCCGTGCACGCCGGTTTCGAACGTGGCGCGATCACCCTCTTCCCGAATGATGTTCTCCACTTCCTTCTTGGCCTTCTCTACCATCTCCTCGATGCGGGCCGGATGGATGCGCCCGTCCACGATGAGTTTCTCCAGTGCGATCCGTGCCACTTCCCGGCGAATCGGATCAAAGCCGGACAGAATGACGGCTTCCGGTGTGTCATCGATGATGAGATCGATGCCCGTGAGTGTTTCCAGGGTGCGGATATTGCGGCCCTCGCGGCCGATGATGCGGCCCTTCATTTCATCGCTGGGCAGGGCAACGACGGACACGGTGATTTCCGAGGCATGGTCGGCGGCACACTTCTGAATGGCTGTGGAAAGGACTTCCTTCGCCTTCCGGTTGCCGTCTTCCTTGGCACGGTCGTAGATGTCCTTGACCAGGATGGCGGCTTCGTGCTTCACTTCGTCTTCAATGTTGCTGAGCAGGTACTGCTTGGCGTCTTCGGTCGTGAGTCCGGAAATGCTTTCCAGCTTTTCGACCTGTTTTCTGCAGATGTCATCGATATCCGCCTGGCGTACCTCTATATCACGGATTTGCTTGTTGAGGGCTTCATCCTTCTTTTCGAGGGTGTCCATTTTCTTGTCGACGGTTTCGTCCTTCTGCTGGAGCCGGCGTTCCGTTCTTTGAATTTCCAGCCTGCGCTCCCGTACATCCTTTTCCAGTTCCAACCGACTTTTGTGGATTTCTTCCCTTGCCTCGACGAGTGCATCGCGCTTCCGGCGTTCCGCGGACTTCTCCGCCTCCGAGATCAGGCGCTGGCTTTCCTTTTCGGCACTTTCAAATTCCGATTCAGCTTTGAGCTTTCTGTCTTCATACCCTTTATTGTAGGATTTTTTCACTCGGGGCCATAAAACGAGTGCGGAAGCAGCCAAACCGACAACAAGACCTATGGCTAAAAGAAAGAACTCGATTTCCCTCACCTCTTTCATCTTTTGCAGTGTCCTGGTTTCTCCTCGCAGCCCTCCACAGTGTTGGTTCCACCCGTATACGTGCGTTAAGGCGGGGATCCGCCACGACCCGAAGGTTGCGGTGAGATTCAGGACCCCGCTGGATTCATGCTTTTCATGACTTTTCATTCATTCACAAATCAACGTGCCGCACTCTTTGAAACCGACCGGTTTCCATCCCGTTTCCGAAAGAGATTCGTTCCGATGCATAGGTTGCAGACACAACTACCATTGTATCCATGTTTTATATTCATGTCAAGAATTGGCGTCTTTTCCCCGGTGTCTTTTCACACGGAAACCCGCCTGGTTTTCAGGGGATTCGAAAGTGGCACGGCTTTTCGCACGGGGAGGAATCAGGCATTCCGGACCGTATCCGACAAGGTCCAGCCTCCCGGTTTCCTTCAGGGCTTCCAGGACCAGCATGCGGTTTTTCGGGTCGTCATACTGCAAAAGGGCTCTCTGCATGGCTTGTTCCTTCTCGGAACGCGGTACATGGACAGGTTCCAGGGTACGCGGATCGAACCCGGACCAGTACATGGCTCCGGCCAGCGTGCCCGGAATCGGGATGAACTGCTGCACCTGCTCGGGGACCCTGCCGGACCTCCTGATGAAGACCGCCAGTTCGACCGCGTCACGCAGGGTGGAACCGGGATGCCCGGAAATAAAGTAAGGAACGAGGAACTGTTCCATGCCCTCCTTTTCATTGGCTGCCTGATATTGTTTCACAAACCGGCTGTACACCTCTTGCCCGGGTTTGCCCATGCAGGCCAGGACGCGTGCGGAGATATGCTCCGGCGCCACTTTCAGCTGTCCGCTGACATGGTGCTTCACCAGCTCCTGAATGAACCTGCCCGTGGAATCCAGCATCGCGAAATCGTAACGGACACCGGATCGCACGAATACCTTTTTCACTCCTACGACATTCCGAACCCGCTTCAGGAGATCAAGATACGCTTCGTGTGACGTTTCAAGATGCCTGCAGGGGCTCGGATACAGGCATTCCCGATGGGCGCAGGTACCTTTCTCCATCTGCCGGCAGCAGGACGGCCTGCGGAAATTGGCCGTAGGCCCCCCCACATCATGGATATATCCCTTGAATCCGGGCTGCTTTACGAGCCGCTCTGCTTCAGCAACCACGGAATCCTCGCTGCGGGCCTGGATCATGCGGCCCTGGTGGAAGCTGATGGCACAGAAAGTGCATCCGCCGAAACAGCCGCGGTGGCTCGTGATGGAAAATGCCACTTCGGAAAGGGCAGGCACGCCGCCCTCGCGATCATACACCGGGTGCCAGTTCCGGGCATACGGAAACGCGTAAAGCCTGTCCATCTCGGGTTCGGATGGAGGCTTCTGAGGCGGGTTCTGCACCACGTACCGGCCATCCGGCACCATCTGCACGACAGGCCTGCCCCGGATGGGATCCTGCTCCCGATAGGCCATCATGAATGCCCGGGCAAAGACTTTCCGGTCACCGGACACTTGGTCGTGAGAAGGCAGCACCACGACAGACGGGTCCCCGGCCTCCACAGCCGCCCGCAGTTTGCCGGGAAGCTCCTCCAAGGGTGCGAGAATGACGGTATTGCGGACGGAACGGATTTTGCGGATGGGGATCCCGCGGTCCAGCATGGCGGCGATTTCCATCACAGCCCGCTCCCCTGTGCCATAAACCATGATGTCGGCGTGACAGCTTGTCATGATGGAAGGCCGCAATGCATCCGCCCAATAGTCGTAATGGATGAACCGCCGAAGGCTTGGCTCAAGCCCTCCGACAATGATGGGGATGTCGCCGAAGGTCTCCCTCACCATCGCCGTGTAGACTTCCAGAGCCCGGTCCGGGCGCCGACCCGATTTCCCGCCGGCGGAATAGCTGTCCTGTCCTCGTTTGCGGCCGGCCGCCGTGTAGTTGTTGATCATGGAATCCAGCACGCCCGTTGAGATCATCACGCCGAGTCGCGGCACGCCCATCCGTTCCAGGATGCGGCGACGGGCTTCAGGCGTGCCGCGCCAGTCGGGCTGGGCCAGCATGCCCACCTTGAACCCTTCCGATTCGAGGAGGCGCGAGATCATCGCATGGCCGAAACTGGGGTGATCGACATAGGCATCGCCGGATATGAACAGAAAATCCAATGATTCCCAGCCACGTGCTTCCATATCCTTTCTGGAAACAGGGAGAAAAGACAAGCGTTTCTTTTCGGTCTCCGGCATATGCTGAATCAAAAGATCCTCCTACTTCCTGCCTTGCTTCAATGGCAGCCGAATCAGGTCTATGAACCCGGGAGCCGTGCGGATGGTTGAAAAGTCGGCACAGGAAAGCGCCTCCAGCCTCATTTCCGCATCTGTGGCCACGGCGGCTTCCAGGTCCGCGATGGCACCCCCGGTGTCATGACACCGGGCCTTCGCCCGTGCGGACAGGTAACAGAGCCCGGCATCCCCCGGATGAGCCGCCATCGCTTCCCGCATTACGCGGACAGCCTCATGGGCACGCTTGGCTTCAAAGAGCGCTTTCACCCATGCCGTGTAAACGGACGGGTCGTTCTCTCCAAGCCGTATCGCCGTTTTCAGCGGTTTGAGCGCCCGATCGTGGAACCCGGCCATCACGAGGGCCGAGCCCAGGCTGGCCTGCAGCAGGCCGGATTCCGGAAATCGCGAGATCGCTTCCTCGTAGACCGAGACAGCCTCGCGGATCCTTCCTTCACTCTGGTGAATTCCGGCCAGCAGGTTGTAGGTCTTTTCCATTTGTTCGTTTCCCGCAAGCGACTGATTCAGGCA
>JANYKF010000094.1 GCA_025361665.1 Clostridiaceae bacterium | reverse complement strand
GGAGATCGTTCCGGGCGATGTCGTCATCCTGAAGGCCGGGGATGTTGTGCCAGGCGACTGCCTCATCCTGGAGTCCAATGCGTTCTTTGTCGATGAGGCCACGTTGACGGGCGAAACATTTCCGCTGGAAAAAGAAGCGGGGGTTGTTCCGGTGAATACTGCCCTGGCGCTTCGCAAGAATTCACTGTGGATGGGTACGCATGTCATCAGCGGCAGTGGAAAGGCCGTCGTTGTCACGACGGGTAAGGATACTGAATTCGGAAAGATATCCGAAAGACTAAAGCTGCGGCCGCTCGAGACTGAATTTGAACGCGGGGTGCGGCAGTTTGGGTTTTTCCTGATGGAAATCACCCTGCTGCTGGTCATCATCATTTTTGCTGTAAACGTGCTGCTGAAAAGGCCGGCCCTCGACTCCTTCCTGTTCTCCCTCGCGCTGGCCGTGGGGCTGACGCCGCAGCTGCTGCCCGCTATCATCAGCATCAACCTTTCTCATGGGGCGAAGTTGATGGCAAAGGTGAAGGTGATTGTGAAGCGCCTGTCCTCCATCGAGAATTTCGGGAGCATGGATGTGCTTTGCTCCGACAAGACGGGCACGCTGACCGATGGTGTGGTCCGTCTTCAGTCAGCACTGGACATTGACGGCAGCGAATGCGAGAAGGTTCTCCTGTATGCCTACTTGAACGCATCCATGGAATCCGGATTCATCAACCCCATCGATGAGGCGATTCGGACATTCAGGCAGTTCGATATTTCCCGATACGCCAAAATGGACGAAGAACCGTATGATTTTGTGAGAAAGCGCCTGAGCATTCTCCTCACGGAGCCGGACGCCGCTTCCCCGGATGGGAAGAGGCAACTCGTCATCACGAAGGGAGCCATGAAGAACGTGCTGTCGGTCTGCACGAAGGCCGACGCCGGGGACGGGCAGGCCATCGATCTTTCATCTGTCAGGGAGAAGATCCTGAAAAAGTATGAGGAATTCAGCGACCTCGGGTATCGCACACTCGGTGTGGCCTATAAGGTCGGAATCGAGTCGCTGCACGAGAAAGAACATGAATCGGACATGATATTCCTGGGGTTCATCACGCTCTTTGACCCCTTGAAACCCAATATTGCCAACACGGTGAACGAGCTGAAGGCTTTGGGTGTAAACTTGAAGATCATCACGGGAGACAACAGGCTGATAGCGGCCAATGTCGTCAGGCAGATGGGAATTCCCGATGGGCAGATACTCACGGGGGAGGAAATGCATCAGACTAGTAACAGTGCCTTGCTGCAAAAAGTCTCCGCCATTTCCATTTTTGCCGAGGTGGAACCGAATCAGAAGGAACGCATCATCATCGCCCTGAAAAAAGCGGGTTTTGTGGTGGGCTACATGGGAGACGGCATCAATGATGCCTCCGCGCTGCATGCGGCGGATGTCGGGATTTCCGTGGACAGCGCGGCGGACGTAGCAAAAGAGGCCGCGGACATTGTCTTGCTTGAAAAGGATCTGAACGTGCTGATCGATGGGGTCAAGGCAGGCAGAATCACGTTCGCCAATACGCTGAAATATGTGTTCATGGCCACCAGCGCAAATTTCGGCAACATGTTCAGCATGGCCGGGGCATCCCTGTTCCTGCCTTTTCTACCGTTGCTTCCCAAACAGATCCTGCTCACGAACCTGCTGACCGATTTCCCGGAAATGACCATCGCATCCGACTCGGTGGACAATGAACTTGTCATGAAGCCCAGACGCTGGGATATTCGTTTCATCCGCAAATTCATGATGACATTCGGGCTGGTGAGTTCACTGTTTGATTACCTCACTTTTGGCGTGCTGATGCTCCTTGTCAACGCAACCGACATCCAGTTTCGGACGGGCTGGTTCATAGAATCCGTCATATCCGCCTCTTTGATCGTATTGGTGATCCGGACCAGAAAACCCTTCTACAAGAGCACTCCGGGGAAATACCTGACCCTGGCCACCCTGGTGATCGTGGCCGTCACCACCATTCTGCCCTATACGCCTTTGGCAGCCTTGCTGGGATTTCAACCGCTGCCGGTCTGGGTGCTGCTGATCATTGCCGGCATCGTCGCGGGCTATATTGTGACGGCAGAGATTGCCAAGAAAATCTTCTATAAAGTGTTGAAATATTAGATGAAAAAGATGAATCAATCCAACTTGTTGTGAAATACAAGATGAACCGGCCCGATTTGTTGTGAAATACCGGATGAATCAATCCAACTTGTGTCCAACCGGGAGGGATTCCCATGTATTCATTTGAAAAACTGGATGATGGCGTGCATGTGTTCAAAGGGGCAGTCAATGCAGGCATCTTCCAGTCAAACGGCAAAGTGCTGCTGATTGATTGCTGTGACTTGCTTCCGGATGCCCTGAAGGAAATCGCCGGGGCGGATGAAGTCGACATGATCCTGTTCACGCAGCACAGGCGCCCGAATGTCTGCGGCGTGTACAGGTGGAGTGGAACCGGGACTCGAATCATCGTTCCGGAAAAAGAGAAGCACCTTTTTGAAGGAGTGGAACAATACTGGGAAGATCCTGGAAACCGCTTGCATCTCTATCATCATCAGCCTTCCTGCCAAATTCTTCCCCGCAGCATCTCAGTCTCGTCAACGGTCCGTGACGGGGATTCCTTCTCATGGGAGGAGTACGGCGTCAGGGTACTGGATACTCCCGGAGCCACTGACGGCAGTGTGTCCTACCTGATCACAAAAGGGGAACGAAGCTGGTGTTTTTGTGGGGATCTGATATTTGGAGAAGATGAAGTGGACAAGATGGACAATACTGATTCATTTGATGTCGATTCACTTCATGTCGATTCGTTTGATTGCGGCGGCATTGACGGTATTGCAATGGGTGATGACAGGATTTCAGCATCAGGGAAATTGTGGGACATCTATTCCCTGCAAAAAGGCGACGGCTGCATGGATTACCATGGCTATCTGGGCAATTGGAAAGTTCTTTGTACAAGCTTGATGAGAATTCTTGCGGAAAAACCGGAGAGGCTGATCCCTTCGCACGGCGGCATCATCATAAATCCAAGGAAATCAGCAGAGTCTTTGATAAGAAGGCTTTCCGGCTTGTACGCGAATTATGCGTCCATTTCCTCCATGAATCATTATTTCCCTGGATTCTTCGATGGAAAGACTGATTTCCGCAATGGAAAGGTTGACTTCCTCGATAGAAAGGCTGCCTTCATCGATGGGAGGACCGATTTGAGTATCGGAATGAAACCTGCGGAAACCTTGGATTTCCCTGATTTCATCAGGCAGGCAGGCTATACAAGCAGTTTGATCCTGTCTGATGACGGCGATGGATTTCTTGTAGATTGCGGGAACGGCCTCGTTATCGACAACTTGCGCAGCCTTCAGGATGCAGGGGCGCTGAGGTCGCTTGAGGATTGCTGGGTAACCCATTATCACGATGACCATGCGGATGCGCTGGAAAATCTGGTAAAGACTTTTCATTGCAATATCCTGGCA
The DNA here is from genome assembly GCA_025361665.1 of Clostridiaceae bacterium. Taxonomy (GTDB): domain Bacteria; phylum Bacillota; class Clostridia; order DSM-8532; family DSM-8532; genus JAEWSN01. The sequence goes on along the minus strand of JANYKF010000094.1, from coordinate 3,315 downwards.
ATCGATATCATGAAAGACGTTCTGGAAAATCCGGCAGGATATCATCTTCCGTGTCTGTCCCAAGTTTCGGTGAGTGTAACAGGACTTGGGCACGGATATCAGTGGCCCTGGAAGGAATTTGTCCTGACAGCCCTGCATTTTCCCGGACAGACGTTTTATCACGGGGGTCTGCTTGTCGAGAAACAAGGTGTGAAAGTGCTGTTCGGAGGCGACTCCTTCTCGCCGGCTGGAATCGACGACTATTGCAGTGGAAACAGGAATTTTTCCGAAAAGGATAGGGGATTCAGGTATTGCATAAACCTGATCCGGAAGATTCGACCGGATTACATCATCAACCAGCATCAGGACAAGGCCTTTCGCTTTTCCGACGAGGAACTCGATTATATGGACAACGTTTTGGCTGAAAGGGAAAAAATGCTTGCGGACCTGATGCCTTGGGAACATCCGGATTTCGGGACGGATGAAGCATGGGTATCCGCATACCCGTACTGGCAGGCAACTCGTCCGGGAAGCGAAATCACGGTGAATGTGCGTTTCACGAATCATGGGGAGAAATGCGTTGTGGCAACTGCGGAGCCTGTGCTGCCGGACGGATGGAAAATGGAAGGCGATACCGGGAAGGAAAACATAACGGTTTCCCCTCGGAAAGCAGGTCCTTCTCCTGTATTGTCAGATCATGACGGAAGCATATGCCTGAAGATTGCCATTCCGGCTGATGCGCCAAAGATGACGATCTCAATCCCGTTGAGGATCAACTGGGATGGAAAGGATCTTGGCCAGTTCCGGCATGCCCTTGTGCAGATCATGGGAGATTGATTGACATGCCCATCCCTGCACACATCAGCAGCCTTCATGTCCGTGTTCAGATTCCATGTGATCATCTTGCCGGTCATGTTTTGCGCAATCTTCGTCAAGAATATTTCAAGCCCCCGGGTTATGATATGGATGCGAGGGTGACTGACGGCATGTCACTTTTGATGTACGGCATGAAGGACGTGACAATGACGGAGAACCGGGACGAGTGCATTGAGGCAGTACAGAGGATGCAGGACTGCATCGCGGCGAACCTGAACCGGCCCCTTTCCCTTGAACAGCTGGCAAGGGCAGCGGGGTATTCACCGTGGCATGCTGCGCGCATGTTCAAATCGCTGACGGGCAGAACCCCGCTGGCCTACACCCGTGCCTTCCGCTTGTCAAAGGCGGCTATGGCCTTGCGGGACGGACGGGATCGAATCATCGATGTGGCGCTCGATTACTGTTTCGATTCCCAGGAGGGATTCACCCGCGCTTTTTCGGAGGCGTTCGGCACGTCGCCGGCCCGTTACCGGAAAAAACCGCCGCCCATCCCCTTGTTCATGCCGTTTCGAATACAGGGCACAATGCCTGGAAAGAAGAAAGGGGAAGAAGACATGGGAAGTGAAAAAAACGGACAAAAGGCAGCGGATACCGTCTTTGTTCAGGTTGTGGAACGTCCCGCACGGAAAATGCTGCTCCTTCGCGGAATTGCGGCGGATAATTATTACGAATACTGCGAAGAGGTGGGCTGTGATGTCTGGGGTGTGCTCTGCAGCGTGAAGGAAGCATTGTACGAACCTGTCGGCATGTGGCTGCCGGAAAATCTTCGCAAACCGGGTACCGGTGAATATGCGCAGGGGGTGGAAGTTCCCGCGGCCTATTCCGGCATCGTGCCGGACCGATATGAACTGATCGATCTGCCGGCCTGCAAGCTGATGGTGTTTCAAGGGCCGCCTTACAATGACGAGGATTTCGAGGAAGCTATCGGATCGCTGTGGGAAGTGATGAAACGGTACGATCCGGTTTTCTACGGGTTCAAATGGGCGGACGAAGACGGACCGCGCATTCAACTGGAACCCCAGGGTGAACGCGGGTATATTGAGGCGAGACCTGTCCGGGCTGTTTGAAGGGACTGCCCCAAATAATCATGAATATATGCCTTGCAACTATATTCTACAGCAAAAGGCGGATCGTTTCGATCCGCCTTTTGCTGAGATTTCATGAAGAAGAGTCTATTCAGAACTTGGGTTTTGAGACAGCCCTTCCTATTCCTTCTTTTCGCATGCTTCCCGGATGAGGGTTACATACCGGGCCACTTTGCCGGCATCCCCATGAACCGTATATACGTCACGCTGCGAGATTTCCAATGTCAGGCCTTTGGCAGCCGAAACGGTCTTCTCCATGGCCGTTCGCACGGAAGCCTCATCCATATGGCGTTCGACCCCGATGTAATTCGGGCTTGGCTTGCGGTGGAAGACAACCTTGCGTCCCTGCAGCACGGTTCCCATCATCTCTTCATCACACCAGGGCGAAATGGAAATCTTGCGCAGTGTCTCAAACCGGCTGACACTTTTTTCCCAGATGGAATGAACCGCTTCGCAGCAACCGTAGGAAAGCAGTCCGAAACGGTCGGACAATGTCTTGTAGTAAGGGAAAACATACTCGTGGTACATGTCTGCGGAGACGCCGGAGGTTTCCTGGGAATCCAGGTAGCCCCAGACCTGCGTAGTTGAGAGGTGAGTGCCGGCAGCAGGAAGATCATGGGTGAAACAGTAGGAGCCCTGGGGCAAGTTCTGATCGCCGACTGTCGGGAGCAGAAGACCATCCTGCTCCATCTCGGTCATCAGCATCAAGAAATCCCGGGTCTGCATTTCCATCATCCGGTGGAACAGTTCCGGTTCGTCGCACATCGCGATGTACATGTTTTCCATTCCCATGATCCGGACGATGTTGCCCATCGGGCTGAATGCCAACGGTGAACCGACATGCCGCACAGGAAGGATGTCGCCGACCGCATCTTCCAGGAGCGCTTTCCGCTTTTCAAAATTGTCACGGTTCTTGCTGATGACGGAGGTGCCCAATTTCTCGAAATCCTGTGCCAGGTCGCAGACCTGCGGTATGAAGTGGTGACCGAGTCCGCCGCTTTCATCCCTGCGGACGGGCAGGCCGAACGGAACCATGCCATAGCCCATGCTGACCGGGAGATAGTCACGTACGAAGGTGTCATCCCGGAAAAGTTCGAAGTTGACCACATTGGATGTCAGAAGCGCTTCGACGGCCCGCCCCTCCGCCGTTTCGCACTTGAGGAGAGGATTGACGATTTCTTCTCCGAACGTCCATAATTCGATGGTGACCATGGGCCGTCCGCTGCCATCCATGCGGCCATGTCTGTCCCAATCGCCCAGCAACCCTTGATTTCGTTCACTGGCGGCTAGTTCGCGCTGGTGTTCAGCAAGATGCCTTACCCTGGCCAGATCTTTCTTTTCCATTGCTTTCTCCTCTTTTCATGCGCCCGCCAGG
>JANYKF010000076.1 GCA_025361665.1 Clostridiaceae bacterium | reverse complement strand
TGAAGGCACATTTTGTGCCTTCAACACACCAAATCACGTGATTCGGTGCCATCTGGCGGCATTTGCCGCCGGATGCATGCAAGTTGCAAAATGCAACTTGCATGAAAAAGTCGAAAATCGACTTTTTGCACGAGAATCAAGATTGATTGTCAAAGATACTGCTGCAGATAGTTCCAGCTGATGGCGAGTGAGGCGAATGGATCGCCCCCGCGGCAGGAGTCCTGTTCGATGCAGTACCATTTGACGCCGATGGCGCGGCACGTTTCGATGATGGCGGGCCAGTCGAGGTTGCCGGTGCCGATTTCGCAGATCGTCTGCTGCCGGTCGTAGATGGCCATGTCCTTGAAGTGGACCACGTCCATGCGGCCCTCCACCTTTTTCAGCCAGTTGACCGGATTGGCTCCGCCGGCCTGCACCCAGTATGTGTCGATCTCGAAATCCACGGATGCGGGATCGGTTTCCGCCAGCAGGATGTCCAGGGCGGTCTGACCGTCGAACTTTTCGAATTCGAAGTTGTGGTTGTGGTAGATCAGGACAAGGCCGTGCCTGCGCAATTCAGCACCGATCGCGGTGATGTCCTTCGCATAGCGGGTGTATCCTTCCGCCGTTTTCGGATAGTCCGGCGAGATCGAGCCGATGCCCACATAGCGGCAATCCCAGAGTTTGTGTTCGGCGATGATCTGTGTCAGATCATGGTGCAGAAGTTCATTGGAGACATGGGTAGCGCAGATGGTCAGGCCGAGGTCGGCGCAGAGGCTCTTGAGCTCCAGCGCGTCGATGGGTCCGAGCCCGGAAAGCTGGACAGCCTCGTACCCGATGCCGCGAACCCGCTTCAGCGTGCTGCGGATGTCTTCCGGCGTCTTCATGAACTCACGGACGGTGTACAGTTGGGCGGCAATGTGGGTGCGATCCATGGTGTTCTCCTCCTATGCGCATCATTGTGCGAAACAGTTTGTCGTGCAGTGAAAATCAGGGTGCGGGTGTTGATGTTCCGTGTTTTCAAGGGGAATAAGGCGAGATGCCGGTTCCCGGACTCACAAGCCTGCCAGCTTTGCCCGCAGGAACCGGATGGCCATACCGATGTCGGCGGCCGGATCCGTGCCCGTTTCCCGTTCGATTGTCAGCCATCCGTCAAAACCGATCCGCTTCAATGCGGCCAGGTATGCGGAAAAATCCACCTGTCCCTCGCCGAGGGGGGTTTCGAGGAAATAATCCTCCATCCGCATGTCCTCGATACCGCCGTCCGCGAAAAATCCGTAAATAGTCTCCGGATCTGTCTTCCGCAGCATGCGGCCGTCTTTGGCATGCGTATGCACAATGTAGGGCTTTAGGATTTCCACGGCCTCCACCGGATCCTGCCCGGTAACCATCACGAAATTGGCCGGGTCGAGGTTCACGCGCACGCCCCCCGAAGAAAGGCCTTCAATGAAGGTGCGGAGGACAAGGGCGGATTCAGGTCCCGTTTCTATGGCGAACCTGGCGCCGATGCCATCGCCGAAACGGCCCAGATCTTCGCATGCAGCCGCAAGAACGGCATATCGCGGATGATTCCGCTCTGCCGGGATGACGCCGATGTGCGTGGTGACCACGGAACAATCCAGATCGACGGCCAGCTCCATGATGCGCCTGCTGCGTTCGATGCGGGCGGGATTCCGGGCCGGATCCGCGAATCCATGACCGCCGGGGTCTCCGCACAGGGCGGTGACGATCATGCCTTCCTGACGGACGAAGGCGAGAAGATCCCTGCGCTGGGCGCGGTCGAGGTTTTCGGGAGCCATCGCGCCGCTCACGGCATACAGCTGCACGCCTTCCGCGCCGAGGCTGCGGGCCTTGCGGATGCCTTCCCTGACTCCGAGCTGCAATGAATCGACCATGATACCGATTTTCATGTCCGTTTCCTCCCGTTCCATCGCGGCCAGCCTCTCTTGAGGGCCTTTCGCGGGCAACCGCGACGCTGTTCCGCAACCTGTTCATGATATCACTCATCCTTGACACCGGCAAGCTGACGGTGTTACAATATGCAGGCGTGCGAACGTGGATCCGTACCGTTTTTGTCTGTGTGCCGATTTTGTGGGATACCGCTTTGCCGGCACCCTCGTACGCGGACGGAAGAAGGAGCCATTGCTTGCTGGAACAACTCAGACACGGAGCCAAGACGATCGGGCTCAAGCAGACGGTCAGACTGGTGGAGGCGGATGCCGCGGCGCGTGTATTCATTGCGCAGGATGCGGATGAGCACGTGGTTGGAAAACTGCGTGACATATGCGCAGCCAAGGGCATCGAAGTCATTCGCGCGGAGAGCATGAAAGTACTCGGGAAAGCGTGCGGCATTGAGGTCGGCGCAGCCGTGGCAGCACTGTTGAAAGATTGATTTCCATACAGGCTCATCAGCGGGAAGCCGCTTGTGATAGAGAAAGAAAAAGGGGAGGTGAAACAAGAAATGCCGACATTCAACCAATTGGTCAAGAAGGGTCGCGAAAAGGTGAAGTACAAGTCCACCGCTCCGGCGCTCCAGTCCGGCTACAATTCCCACAAGAATGAAGCCACGGATTTGAGTTGCCCGCAGAAACGGGGCGTCTGCACCGTGGTGAAGACCACCACGCCAAAGAAACCGAACTCCGCGCTTCGCAAAGTCGCACGCGTGCGGCTGGTGAATCAGATGGAAGTCACGGCCTACATCCCGGGTATCGGCCACAACCTGCAAGAGCACAGCGTGGTCCTCATCCGCGGCGGCCGCGTCAAGGATCTTCCCGGCGTCCGTTACCACATCATTCGCGGCACACTCGACACGTCGGGCGTGGCAAAGCGCATGCAGAGCCGGTCCAAGTATGGCGCCAAGCGCCCGAAGAAGAAGTGAAGTGAATCGATCGGCGTGCAATTTCGTCGTTTCCATATGACCGATCCCGACCCGAAAGTCAGGCCGTCCGGCCGCTGGAGGGAACGGAACGTCCAGGGTTCATCCCGGGGAAACAGAAGGCGCGTTCGACTCCGCCCGGCAGGCGGAACGAGTACCCGTGATACCGGGGATCGGGAGACCGGAACCGTGTGATCACCCAGAGGAGGGAAGACAAGTGCCAAGAAGAGGACATGTCCCGAAACGGGATGTACTGGCTGATCCGATATACAACGACAAGATCGTGACGAAGCTCATCAATAACCTCATGATGGACGGAAAACGCGGCGTGGCGCAGCAAATCTGCTACGATGCCTTCGAAATCATGCAGACCAAGACCGGCAAGAACCCGCTGGAGCTTTTCCAGACCGCAATGGCCAACATCATGCCGGTTCTGGAAGTCAAAGCCCGCCGGGTCGGCGGCGCCACCTACCAGGTCCCGATGGAAGTCCGTCCGGAACGCCGCCAGGCCCTGGGCCTGCGCTGGCTCATCACCAACAGCCGCAAGCGCAGCGAGCGCACCATGAAGGAAAGACTCGCAGGCGAGCTGATGGATGCCAACAACAACATGGGTGGAGCCTTCAAGCGAAAAGAGGACGTCCACAAGATGGCCGAAGCGAACAAGGCGTTTGCCCATTATCGCTGGTAATGGAGGCTTTCCAGAAGGGTGCAGACTTGCCCTTCGCCTCATGACATCATGAACCGCATCATCTGGATCGGATGCGGGGCACCGGGCGGGGAACCATTTCCCGGCCCGGTGCCCTGCGGACGGTCGCCAGAACGAGAGGAGGGTATCAATGCCCAGAGAATTCAGCCTCGCCCATACGCGCAACATCGGCATCATGGCCCACATCGACGCCGGCAAGACCACGACGACCGAGCGCATCCTGTTC
>JANYKF010000072.1 GCA_025361665.1 Clostridiaceae bacterium | reverse complement strand
GAACAGGCAACAAAGAAGAAGCTTGCTTCTCACCTTGTCCGATGGGTTTCGGCGGGTCAATCATGAAAATGTCCGGGACGGCCGTGTGCTGTTCCGCAATTCAGGTTGGCAAACAGGTGAAGCGCGCTTCGCCTGTTTTTTGTTGTGAGGAGCTGGAGTACCAACACTGTCCCGATCTCTTTTGCATCGCCCTGCGGAGAATGCCGTCCGTGCAAAAGAAGGAGCAGCCGCGGTTTTCAGAGCGCTGATCCGCCCGGCAAGGCATGGGGTCTTGGGGGCACCCTTCGGAGGTGTTGGCTATCAAAAAGGAACAAGGTCAGATTAACGCGAATATCCGCGATAAGGAAGTTCGGCTGATTGATGCCGACGGAACCATGATTGGTGTCGTTACGGCCCGAGAAGCGCAGCTGCGCGCGAACGAAAAAGAGCTGGATTTGGTGAAAATCTCTCCCGGTGCGAACCCGCCCGTCTGCAAGATCATGGATTACGGAAAATTCCTCTATGAACAGAGCAAGAAGGAAAAAGAAGCCAAGAAAAAGCAGGTTGTGGTGGAACTGAAGGAAATCCGGCTGTCTTCAAAGATAGAGGAGCATGACTTCAATTTTAAGGCGAAGAACTGCGAAAAGTTCCTCGAAGATGGCGACAAGGTGAAGGTATTCATCCGTTTCCGCGGGCGCGAAATCAACTACTCCATCCTAGGCCGCGAAGTGCTCAACAAGTTCGCGGAAACCATTGCGGAATTTGGCAAGGTGGAACGGCCGCCCCTCATGGAAGGCCGAAGCATGTCCATGATTCTGGTCCCTCATAAGAAAGTACCGTAAGGAGGTCAGCAACATGCCGAAAATGAAAAGTCACAGCGCTTCCAAGAAAAGATTCAAACTTACCGCCACTGGTAAGGTGAAGCGGACCCGCGTGGGCAAGAACCACATTCTGACCAAGAAATCGACGAAACGCAAGCGTTCCCTGCGCAAGGGCGGCTTTGTGGACAAAACGCAGACAGCCACAGTGAAAACAATGCTTCCCTACGCATAAGGAAAAGAGGTGTGAATCATGGCCAGAGTTAAAGGTGCAATGCGCACACGCGCCAGACACAAGAAAATATTGAAGCTCGCGAAGGGTTACTTCGGAGGAAAGAGCGTTCTGTACCGCACGGCCAACCAGGCGGTGATGAAATCCCTGAACTATGCGTTCCGCGACAGAAAGCAGAAGAAACGCGAATTCCGCAGGCTGTGGATTGCCCGCATCAACGCGGCCGCCCGCATCAATGGCATGAGCTACAGCCGCTTCATGAACGGCCTGAAGGTTTCCGGAATCGACCTCAACCGCAAGATCCTCGCGGACATGGCGGTCAATGACAAAACCGGTTTCGCCCAGCTTGTCGCGAAAGTAAAGCCTTGATTCCGGTGTAAAAACTCACTTTTGTAAAATTTTATGCAGCATGTCTTTGACATCCTGCATGTTGAAGGCACATTTTGTGCCTTCAACACACCAAATAAGGTGATTCTGTGCCATCCGGCGGTATTTGCCGCCGGATGCACGCAAGTTGCAAAATGCAACTTGCATGAAAAAGTCGAAATTCGACTTTTTGCACGAGAATCAGCCTTGAAATGATTTGAATTGATTGACGGCCAAGGCAATGAGTTCCCAATTCAAATTCATGGCCGGACTTGAAAATGGGTTCAAAATCCCTCCTCCCGTCCAACATGGAACCGGGAGGGGGGATTTCCGGATCGGAGGGGATATCGATGGAACGGTTGACAAGCACGCAGAATCCGCTGATCAAGGAATTGTCGCTGCTTCACGAACGCAAAGGCCGGCAGGAGGCAGGCTGCTTTCTGGTGGAAGGCGTCCGACTCGTCCGGGAAGCATTCCGTTCCGGGGCCCCTGTTGTCCGCCTGTTGGCAGATGACGAGGGGATGCCCATCTTGTCCGGATTGCTCCAGAAGTACTCCGGTCCCGAACCGCTATGGGTTTCGGCTGGAATCCTGGAGAAGCTGTCCGACACGAAATCGCCGCAGGGCATCATGGCCGTCGTGCGGCTGCCGGATGCCGGAAACCCGATGACCCGACTGGCGCATGCCGGAGCGCCGACGGTTCGATTGGCGCATGCTGAGACTCCGCTGGAACGACTGGCCCATGCCGGGGCGCCGTCAGTTCGATTGGCGCATGCTGAGACTCCGCTGGAAGGACTGGCCCATACCGGAGCGCCGTCAGCCGGAATATCGCCCGTTTTATCCTTCCGGCGCATCCTCGTGCTGGAGCGGGTGCAGGATCCCGGCAATGTGGGAACGATGATCCGAACGGCAGATGCCTGCGGTTTTGACATGGTCGTGCTTTCGGCTGATTCGGCGGATCCGTGGCAGCCGAAGGCGCTGCGCTCCTCGATGGGTTCCATCTGGCACTTGTCCGTGACGGTGGCGGATGATCTGCTGCCAATTGTCGACGCCGCGGCGGGTGCCGGTCTTTCGGCATACGCCGCGCATCCGCGCAATGCGGCCGCCTCCTGGGACACGCAGCTCGCGGATCATGTGATGCTGGTCATCGGAAATGAAGCGGGAGGAATTTCCACGGACATGCTGGAACGGGTGTCCGGTACCGTAAGAATTCCGATGGAAGGTCTGGCTGAGTCGCTCAACGCAGCGGCAGCAGCTTCCATCCTGATGTATGAAAGCCTGCGGCAGCGGCACGCATCCGTCATTCATGCCCTCACGGCAGAATGAGCAGGCGGCTGCGGACAATATCCGAACAACCGGCTGCGGACAATATCCGAACAACCGGCCGGCATCCCTGGAGGCAGATTCCCTGCAGCTTCCCGACTACCCTGCAACTGACCTCCGACAGCCGGTGAGCATTGAAAAATCCGCTTCCCCCTTGCAATGCCCTGCCAAATCGGATAAAATAGCCGAAGGTAATTGTGATGAATATAACAATAAACTCAGTGGCAACAGGAGGCAAAAAACATGGCAGTAAAAATGGGTATCAACGGTTTTGGACGTATCGGCCGGCTCGTATTCCGCGCGGCATGCACAAACCCCAATGTGAGGGTTCTGGGTATCAATGATCCCTTCATTGACCTGGATTACATGGTGTATATGCTTCGATATGATTCCGTTCACGGCCGTTTCGATGGCGATATCTCCACAAGGGACGGCAAACTGGTTGTCAACGGCAATGAAATCGCCGTGTTCGCCTGCAAAGATCCCGCCACCATCGACTGGAAGGGCTGCGGGGCCGAATATGTCGTCGAGTCCACCGGTGTGTTCACCACCACGGAAAAGGCCGGCGCACACCTCGCGGGCGGAGCGAAGAAGGTCATCATATCCGCTCCTTCGGCGGATGCCCCGATGTTCGTCATGGGCGTCAACCAGGGGAAATACACGAAGGACATGAATGTCGTATCCAACGCCTCCTGCACGACGAACTGCCTGGCTCCCCTTGCCAAGGTTATCCATGACAACTTTGGCATCGTGGAAGGCCTTATGACCACCATCCACGCCACCACCGGCACCCAGAAAACCGTCGATGCCCCGTCCAACAAGGACTGGAGAGGCGGCCGCGCTGTCCTGAACAACATCATCCCTTCTTCCACCGGTGCCGCAAAGGCCGTTGGAAAGGTCATCCCGTCCCTGAACGGCAAGCTGACCGGCATGGCCTTCCGCGTACCCGTCCTTGATGTTTCCGTGGTGGATCTGACCGTCCGCCTCGAAAAACCCGCCACATATGAAGCGATCAAGGCCTGCGTGAAGGCTGCCTCTGAAAGCCCGGAGCTCAAGGGTATCCTGGGTTACACCGAGGACGAAGTGGTCTCCACCGACTTCATCCATGAATCCCGCACCTCCGTGTTCGACGCCAAGGCCGGCATCGCGTTGAATGACAACTTCGTGAAACTCGTAGCCTGGTACGACAATGAATGGGGCTATTCCAACAAGGTCGTCGACCTGATTTGCCACATGGCGGAGGTTGACGCGTAACCCCCGTCGACCTGATTTGCCACATGGCGGAGGCTGACGCGTCATTTCCGACAGGTTCTGACAGCAGCAGACCTGAAAAGTGCAGTATGAAGGGTGTCTCAAGGGCGATTGGCCTGTGAGGCACCTTTTTCGATGTAAAAAGTGTGATATTCTCATGAAAAATTGCGGCGACCTTGCAGAAAATAGGGAAATCAGTGTACAATGTATACGCTTTGATCCCTGTGCGCGAACAGTTGCGCCCAGAAAGTATTTAATTGAACCATCGTCACGGGAGCAGGAAAGGATGTCGTACCCATATGAGCATGAAGAACAAGATGGCGATTTCCGATATCTATTTTGCCGGACGCCGTGTCATCGCACGCGTCGATTTCAATGTGCCACTCGACAAGGACGGGAACATCACGGATGACAGCCGGATCGTCGGCGCGCTGCCCACGATCCGGTACCTGGCTGAGAACGATGCGAAAGTCATTCTCGTATCCCACCTTGGCCGCCCGAAAAACGGACCGGAAGCCAAGTTCAGCATGAAGCCCGCCGCCGTTCGCCTGGCACAGCTGCTGGGCCGTCCCGTGCTCCTCGCAGCCGATGTCATTGGTCCCGATGCGAAAGCGAAGGCCGCCGCCCTGAAGAACGGGGAAATCATGATGCTGGAAAACGTCCGCTTCCATAAGGAAGAAGAGATGAATGATCCGGCTTTCGCGAAGGAGCTTGCCTCCATGGCTGAACTCTTCGTCAATGACGCATTCGGAACCGCTCACCGCGCACACGCCTCCACGGCTGGCATCGCCGATTACCTCCCCGCCGTCTGCGGCTTCCTCATCCAGAAGGAACTCGAGATCATGGGCAAGGCGCTGGACAATCCGGAGCGGCCGTTCGTGGCCATCCTGGGCGGTGCCAAGGTATCCGACAAGATCAGCGTCATCGAGAGCCTGCTTGACAAGGTGGATACCCTCATCATCTGCGGGGGCATGGCCTACACGTTCCTGAAGGCCCAGGGGAATGGTGTTGGCAAATCCCTTTGCGAACTGGACAAGCTGGATTTGGCCAATGAGCTTCTTGCAAAGGCCGTTGCGAAAAAGGTGAATCTGCTCCTGCCATTGGACAATGTGGTGGCAAAGGAATTCAAGGCCGATGCCGAATCCTTCACGGTCCCATCCGATGCGATTCCCGATGATTGCATGGGCCTTGATATCGGTCCGAAAACCATCGAACTGTTCTCCGAGGCAATCAAAGGAGCGAAAACCGTCATATGGAACGGACCTCCCGGTGTTTTCGAATTCGAGCGCTTTGCCAACGGCACACACAAAATCGCGGAAGCACTGGCCAATTCCGGAGCCATCACCATCGTGGGCGGTGGTGATTCAGCCGCAGCCGTGGAACAGTTCGGATTTGCCGACAAGATCACGCATATCTCCACCGGCGGAGGCGCGTCCCTTGAATTCCTCGAAGGGAAGGAACTGCCCGGCATTTCCTGTCTGACGGACATGCCATCCGGGTGCGACTGCTCGAACTGCGCCGGATGCCACTGACACAGATCCGTGCGGGATCCGACAGGGATCGCCGGGAAAGGAATTCCATCATGGCAAAACGCATCACCATGGCAGCCGGAAACTGGAAGATGAACAAGACACCGGCGGAGGCTTCCGCTTTTGTAGACGTATTGAAGCCCCTTGTGGCCGGAGCGACCGCCGAAGTGGTCGTCGGCGTGCCGTTCGTGGCACTGGCAGGCGTCCTGGCGGCTGCCCAGGGATCGAACGTGAAAGTGGCGGCGCAGAATGTGCATTGGGAAGCCGGCGGCGCATATACGGGAGAGATTTCCTGCGGCATGCTGAAGGAAATGGGTGTCGACTATGTGATTGTCGGCCATTCCGAACGCCGTGAGTATTTCGGCGAAACCAATGAAATGATCAACAGGAAGGCGCGCGCCATCCTGAACGCGGGCATGCTGCCGATCATCTGCTGCGGAGAAACCCTGACGCAGCGGGAACAGGGTGTGACGGCGGAACACGTCCGCTATCAGATGAAGATTGCACTTCTTGGACTATCCGCCGACGAA
>JANYKF010000025.1 GCA_025361665.1 Clostridiaceae bacterium | reverse complement strand
ATCCGCTGCGGCGAGTGCATTTCCGCCTGCAACCACGATGCCAACGAATTCGATAAAGACGGCATCTACCAGATGAACTATCACCACTGCACTGCCTGCCAGCATTGCGTCAAGGTCTGCCCGACCGGGTCCCTCGTCATGACCGGCCAGCGCTATGACGATTTTCAGACCGGCATGGCCATCTGCACCAAAACCGTGCTGGATACTTTTGCCCCCGGAGATGTCTATCATATCAATGTGTTGACGGCCATTACCGCCTTGTGCGACTGCTGGGGCATGACCACGCCATCACTCGTGCCGGATATCGGCATCATGGCTTCATCGGACATGGTCGCGCTGGAATGGGCGTCGCTGGATGCCATCAAGATCGAGGACCTTATCCGGGTCGGTATTCCTTCCGGCCATGAAATGAGCGGGAAAGGTCATCTGTTTGAACAGCTTCACGGCAAGAACCCCTATGTCCAGATCGATGAACTCGAAAAAATGGGCCTGGGTTGCCAGCAGTATGAATTGGAAACCGTCCTGTAATTGGAATGGGATTTATTTACAGAACTATCCAGATTTTTCATTGGAAGCGCTCCAGCTTGTTGGCATCAGATCGGGGAGGGAATTCATGGAGTCTGTGATATCAAACGGGCAGTCGACCCCGATCAGGATTGTCGGCATCGTATGCAGTCCACATAAGAGCGGCATGACATACCATCTCATGCAACAGGCCTTGGCGGGAGCGAAAGCAAAAGGCGCGGATGTCTCCATGGAGTTTTTGGCAGACAGAACAATGAAACCCTGCCTTGGATGTGACGGAAATTGCTGGGATACCTTGGAATGCATCAATGACCCGATTCCGGGGGAACTCAAGAAACGACTCCAGGAAGCGGATGGATTGGTGATGGCTGTACCCGTCTATTGCTGGCAGATGAACAGCCTGACACACCTTTTCATTGATAAAATGAGATGGAATACCGGTTCGGTCCTGGACCCGCGCAACCGGCGGGCTGCTTTTGGGATTGCCTGTGCCGGTGGCAGCGGAACCGGCTGTGTGATGGCGCTTCAGGCGCTCTACCGCTATTTTTACAACTGGGCTTTTCATGGCATCCGTCCTTTGCCGGTTACCCGGTTCAACTACGAACAAGCATTGGAAGAGGCTTACAGCGGCGGTGAAGAACTGGTGGAGACCCTTCGTGGCGGACTTGAGCCTTTCCCCGGCCTCGGGGCGGCCATGGCCGATCTCGATGCATTGCCTTACATGAAGGATGGGGCAGCGGATGAACTGCGCTTCATCGTGAAACAGCTACAAACAGGGATGCGCGATTCAGCAGATCCATTGGCGCTTGCATTGCGCTCCGAGAGCCTGCTTGCTGAGGAAGCAAGGGCTTCAGGAGACAGGCGGCTGGCGTCTTTTCACTTTGGTCTAGCATATGAGGCTGGTATCCACGCTTGGGAGAGCAAGGGAAACTGAAATGGGAGATGGAGAATGTCAATATCTTCACGCTTGGGATTTTGATGCTAAGCAGACGGGATTTTGGAGCTATCAGGATGAGCAAAAGAAATTTTTCAATGAATCAATATTGGCTTGAAAAAATCAAGAACTGGGAGCCCAAATTATCCTTCAAAGGGTCCACACTGACCGATTGGGATGATTGGACTCAATTGGCATACCCAAAACTCATGGAGCTGTTGGGGGATTTTCCTGATAAGGTACCTCTTGATCCTGAAGTGGCGTACTCGGTTGAAGATGGGGACATCATCAGGGAAAGGGTTGTCTTCAATTCCGAAGAATGCATGTCTGTTCCATGCTATGTACTTCGTCCGAAAAGCATGAAAACGGACAGGTCAAACCCGGCAATTGTCTGCAGTCATGGTCACAATCCATTTGGGAAGGACCCGGTTGCCGGAGTCAGGTCAACACCGGAACACGAACGGAACATCAGGGAACTGAATCATAATTATGCAGAACAGATGGCAAAGGCCGGCTTTTTGACAATCGTTCCGGGTGTGCGCATATACGGAGAAAAAAGTGACGGTCCCGACCCGTTTCCCGGAAGAGATGCATGCAATGTCAATTTCATCAAGGGGACGATCCTGGGTATCAATACACTCACGTTGAGCATCTGGGATTCAAAATGCTGCATTGATTACCTTCAGGAGAGGCCGGAAGTGGATCCTTCAAGGATTGGCATGATGGGATTGAGCGGTGGAGGGACGTTGACCGCATTTACGGCGGCGCTCGATAATAGGATCAAGGCGGCTGACATCATGGGGTATGTAAATTCCTGGGCTGCTTTCGGCATTGAAAGGGCGAATTTTTGCGGGTCTCAGATTGTTCCCGATATTTACAGGTATTTTGACACGGATGAAATAGCCGGCCTTATTGCGCCCAGGCCTCTCCTTCTTGAAATGGGGATTTTTGATGAATGCTTCTACATTCAGGATTTGCTGAAGGGATATCAGGGTGTAAGGCAGATCTATGAAGCCGCTGGCGCCGCCGACGCGTTGTGGTCCGATATATTTCCAGGACCCCATGCTTTTGGGGGGAACAAGGCTTTTGATTTTTTCAAGAAATATCTTTAGGATCATACTCGAATCAAATGGGCAGCGAAACGGTTTTCACGGAGACTGATGTTTGATTCTGGTGTAAAAACTCACTTTT
>JANYKF010000064.1 GCA_025361665.1 Clostridiaceae bacterium | reverse complement strand
TTCGCCGCGATTTCGGACGGAAAGACCCTTGCGGGCTGGCATGCGGTGCCTCGTTTGCCGGTGCCGCGCGCCCCGGGCGACCCGGCACCCGATATGACCACGGAAGCCTATCATCGCGCGGCAGGAACTTCCGGCAAATGGACCCTTGAGGACGGCGCGATTGTGGGCCGTCAGGATCCCCCCGGTTGCGGTCTTGGCGGGTATCTCGTCAGTGACGGGACATATGGCGATTTCGAACTGTTGTTCGAAGCGAAGCCGGATTGGCCGGCGGATACCGGCATCATGGTGCGGGCTTCCGGACTCGGTTCACAGGGCTTTCAGATTCTCCTGGATCATCGGCGCTCCGGTAACATCGGAGGGATATACGGCAATGGAATCGGCGGCTTTCATGCGATCAATTTCACGCTTGATGCCCATCGCGACGCGGATGGCGAACCGGCCGGCCTGATGCTGGAGGATCCCGCGAACACCATTGAACCGATGACGCCCGACAAGCCGGCACTGCTTGCGCATGCCGCAACCGGCGAACAGTTCCTTTCGGTTTGGAATTGGAATGACTGGAACGAATTCAGGATTCGCGTCGAGGGGGTCCTTCCGCGGATTACGGTTCATATCAACGGGTTGAGGATCTCGGAGATCGATACGGCCAACATCAGGCATCCCAGGTATGATGCCGCGGCGGTTGCAGCGCTTCTTGGGCGAAAGGGCCACATCGCATTCGAAATTCACGACAACGACCCCGGCATGGGAGCGGCACGATGGGCTCCCAACGCGGCTTGCAGGTGGCGGAACATCAGGATCCGCGAGTTTTGAGGTACACGAGGCCATCACCCGGATCCGCGAGCTTTGAGGTGCACGAGGCCATCATCCGGATGGCACCGAATCACGTGATTCTGGTGTGTTGAAGGCACAAAATGTGCCTTCAACATGCAGGATGTCAGAGACATCCTGCATAAAAACTCACAAAAGTGAGTTTTTACACCAGAATCAATGTCTCATATCCCTGGTGCCATATCGTATTCACCAGGTGTATAATTGTTATGTCGCAAGCACTGGTTTTATCTGATTGGCAATGCGGTCAAATTCACGGATGCCGGGAAAATATCGATATCCGCCACATCGGAAACAGTGGGTGACCATTTTGTGAAAATCACATTTCTGGTGAAAGATACAGGCATTGGCATTCAACAGGATAAACAGGACGTATTGTTTCAACGGTTCAGCCAGTTGGACAGCTCCTATACCAAAAGATTCGCGGGAACCGGCCTGGGCCTTGCTATTTCGAAAAAACTGGTTGAATTGATGGGTGGGGAGATATGGTTTGAGAGCGAGTATGGCATAGGAAGTTGTTTCGGGTTTTCGATCACGGCAGAACGCATCGATCATTGATGATCCCTAGCTGGATCAACCAACAAAGTCTCTGATTGAGAGCCATCATGGAGGTATGCATGCAGTTTGCAGGAAAGATATGTGTCATTACAGGCGGGGCCAACGGCATCGGCCGCTGCCTGGTCGAATCATTTGTGAAGGAAGGCGCCAAAGTGGCTTTCATCGATCTGGATGAAGCCATGGGGTGTGCTTTGGCGGAACACTTGAAGGCCAGCGGTTCCGATATGCTTTTCCTTCATGGTGACATTGCCTCTGCAGAAACGCTGGAAACCTTCACGAAGGCAGTCATTGCCCGTTTCGGCAGTGTGGACTGCCTTGTGAACAATGCCTGCCTCAGCCGCAAGGGCATTTTGTCCGGATGCCCCGCGGAGGATTTCAATTACGTGCTGCGTGTCGGCATTACGGCTCCATATGAACTTTCCCGCCTGTTCATGCCCTATTTCCGGCCGGATGCAAGCATCGTGAACATCTCCTCCACGCGGGCGGAGATGTCTCAGGCAGATACGGAAAGCTATTCGGCGGCCAAAGGCGGCATCTCCGCCCTGACACACGCGCTGGCCGTGAGCCTGTCGCACCGCGTGCGGGTGAATGCGGTGAATCCCGGATGGATTGACACCTCGTCATGGCACGGCTCACCTGCCATCCGTCTCCAAAACGGCCCCTCAGCCGCCGATATTTCCCAGCATCCTGCCAACCGCATTGGAAAACCCGAGGACATCGCGCGGGCCGTATTGTTCCTTTGCCATCCGGACAACAGTTTCATTACCGGGCAGACATTTACGGTGGACGGCGGCATGACCCGCCGGATGATCTATCATGGAGATGAAGGCTGGGATTATACGCCCAACCTGTATACCCCTTGAGGAAAGAACTTTCCGATGCAATCCGACTTGAGGAGGCAGCTGTGAGAAGCATCATGAATCTGAATTTCGGCTGGAAGTATAAGGAATCCTTTGAGGATGCCTTCGTTGAGAATGGATTCGATGATTCCGGCTTTGCAGACGTGATGCTCCCCCACGCAAACATCGAGTTGCCGTACAACAATTTCAATGAAAAATGTATTCAGTTCATCAGCTGTTACCGGAAAAAATTCCCCGTCACCGGCGAACAGGCGGGAGAGCGTGCAATTCTTCACTTTGATGGCGTCATGGCCTATTGCAGGGTCTATCTGAACGGTTCCTATGCCGGTGAGCATAAAGGCGGATATACGCCCTTTCGCCTTGACGTCACCGGCTTTATCCGGGAAGACGGCGAAAATGTCCTGGTTGTCATGGTGGACTCCACGGAGCGGGAGGATATTCCACCCTTTGGCCATGTGATTGATTATCTGACCTACGGGGGCATCTATCGCGAAGTAAGCCTGGTGTTTGTCCAGGAAATCCATGTCGACAATCTGCACATCAGGACGAAAGACGTCCTCACAGAGAACATGAAAATGGAAATCGATTTGCATCTGGAAAATCATTCCGGCGCTGAAAAGGCCATCGTGATTGAGTTTGAGTTGCTGTGTCGGGATGAGAGCAAACTCAAGTTCATGGAGGGCGGAGTTACCCTTGCCCCTGGACCCAGCAAGCTGACCTTCACGAAGGCACTTGTGCAAAAGATGGAGCTATGGGATCTCCAGGCACCGAATCTCTATCATGTGGCGGTGAAGGTCCTTCATGACGGCGTATTGCTGGATGAGTGCAAGGAGCGTTTTGGTTTTCGCGAGGCCGTTTTTCAGAAGGACGGTTTCCATTTGAATGGGAAGCGAATCAAGCTCAGGGGGCTGAACCGGCATCAGTCCTTTCCCTATGTGGGCTATGCCATGCCCAAAGGGGCCCAATACAAGGATGCGGAAATCCTGAAACTTGATTTGGGTGTCAACCTTGTCAGACTGTCGCACTATCCGCAGTCCAGGCATTTCCTTGACCGGTGCGACGAACTGGGATTGCTCGTGTTTGAAGAGATGCCGGGATGGCAGCATATCGGAGATGAAGCCTGGCAGGACGTTGCGGTCCAAAATGTCGAGGATATGATCAAAAGGGACTGGAACCGGCCCTGCGTCATCCTCTGGGGAGTGCGAATCAATGAATCCGCGGACGATGACAGGTTTTACGCGAGGACGAACCGGGTGGCCAAAGAGCTGGATCCTGACCGGCAGACAGGCGGGGTCAGAAATTTTGGAGGAAGCCGGCTGCTTGAGGATGTATACACCTATAATGACTTTGTCCATGACGGGCTCAATGACGCGCTGCAGCCACGCAGCCGCATTGTGAAAACTGACGCGCCCTATCTTGTGACCGAACACAATGGACACATGTTCCCGACGAAGAAATACGACAATGAGTCTCGCAGGATTGAACAGGCCCTTCGGCACCTGAGGGTCATGGACAAAATGTATCGGGCCGCCGATATTTCGGGCGCCATCGGCTGGTGCATGTCCGATTACAATACGCACAGGGATTTCGGCAGCGGGGACCGCATCTGTTATCATGGCGTGCTGGACATGTTCCGGATTCCAAAGGAGGCAGCCTGGGCATACTCCTCCCAGCAGGAGGGAAGCCCTGTCATGGAAGTCGCTGCCTCCATGGTTCCGGGGGAGAGGGACGGAGGTGTCCTGAGAGAAGCGATTGTCTTCACCAACTGCGACTCCGTGAGGCTTTCCAAGAACGGAACCTATGTGGGAACGTATGGGCCGGACCGTGAAGCTTATCCCGGAATACCACATCCGCCGGTAGTCATCACGGATTTCATAGGGGATCTGATTGAAAAAAACGAAGGTTTTGCGAAGAACGACGCTATGCTTGCCAAAGAAATCCTGCAGGCGGTCGTGCGGCATGGCGATCAGTCGCTGCCCATGAAATACAAGCTCAAAATGGCCTATCTGATGTTCAAGTGCCATCTGTCGCATGCGAAGGCCGTTGCCCTGTATACCACCTATGTCGCCAACTGGGGTGGCAAGTCTCCGGTATATGAATTCACCGGGTTTGTCAGCGACAAACCGGTCGGCACGTCAAGAAAAGGTCCGGCCGATTCGGCGGGCCTCTTCGCAGTGGCGGACAAGGACAGGCTTGTTGAAGAAGAAACGTATGACGTCTGCCGAATTGTTCTGAAACATCTTGATAGCCTGGGAAATGTGATGACACTTTCCAATGAAGTGATAACCCTTGAAACGGAAGGTCCAGGTGAAGTGATCGGCCCCGGGCAGATAGCCTTGATTGGCGGGTCCATTGCCTTCTGGGTGAAAACTGCCGGAAAAAGCGGAACCCTGCAGGTCCGGGTGCGATCAGGAAGGTTTGGAGATCAGACGCTGTCGTTCGCAGTCGAGAAGCGGTAAATCAATGGCCGGACCGGTTCGGTTTCTCTTCGTCCAAAGATGCGCATCTGTATCCAATGCGGCTATGTATGCACGCGCGTTACTCCGTCAAGTCTCTGGATGGAGGCTATGATTTGTCCCAGGCGACTGAGATCCTCCGGTGTTTTTAGCGTGTCGAACACATAGCGGATTTGTTGTCCTTCATCCAGCCCTGTATTCACGACATGAAGCTCCCTGATCGTGTAACCCGCCTCTGCGACCATGTGCTGAACCTCTCCGACAACGACCGCCCCGGCCCGCACATCGACATGCAGCTCGGAATACCGGTTCTTTGATTCCAGCCGGACCTCCAGCGCCTTGAGGACGGACAGGACAGCCCAGACCAGTGCTGTGGCGAGGAAGGCACCGGAATAAAAACCGATGCCGCACGCAAGGCCAAGGCAGGCGACTGCCCACAGGCTGGCAGCAGTCGTGAGGCCCTTGACCGTCAGACCGGATCGGAGGATGGCGCCTGCACCGAGAAAACCGATGCCGCTGACCACCTGGGCACCGATCCGCGTAGGGTCTATGCTTACGTTCGGAAAGGCCAGCATGGCATATTCCGAGGTCATCATGACAATGGCGGAACCAAGGCCCACCAGGATGTGCGTGCGAAATCCGGCGGGCTTGTGGCTCGAAAATTCGCGCTCGAATCCGATAATACCGGCCAAGACACAGGCTGAGAAGAGGCGCAGCATCTGTTCAAGCAGATAGGCCGGTGAAAACTGCATCCCAATCGTCATCGCGATGCCTCCCCTTTGCGCCGCATTCAATCCTCGATCAGCAGGTAGGAATCCGTCCCGATATGCGTGGCGTTCATTTCTTCCAACATTTCCGTATAATTATCCAGCAGATGGATGAAGACGTCGACGATGGCATCATCGAACTGCGTTCCCTTGCCGAGGACAAGCTGTTTCTTTGCCCTGTCGAATTCCATCCTGGACCTGTATTGCCGGTCGGATGTCATGGCGTCAAACGCGTCCACAACCGAGATAATGCGGGACATCAACGGAATCTGCGTCCCGGAAAGACCCTGCGGATACCCTTTTCCGTCGATTCGCTCATGGTGGCACTGCACGATGGGGACGACGCTTTTGAACATGGATACGGCTGAGAGAATCTGCGCGCCTTTCAGCGGATGCTTCTTGACCTCTTCATATTCTTCATCGCTCAGTCTTTCCGATTTGGACAGGATGTCGTCGGCGGTGCCGATTTTTCCGACATCATGGAAAACACCGCTGATTCTGAGCAGTTCCAGATCTTCCCGATCAAGTCCCATTGCTTTTCCGATCAGTACCGAGTAATAGGATACGCGGTCGGAGTGGCCCCTTGTATAGATGTCCTTGGCATCCACCACTACGCGAAGTGCTTCGATGGTATCCATGTACCGGACTCTCAGCTGCTCGTAGGTCCGGTTCAGTTCCTCGTTCTTCGTGTTCACCATGGAATGCAGGAAGGCATTGCTGAGGGAAGATGCGGCCTGCTTCGCATAGATCTCCAGCAGCTTGAACCCCTGATCCGCCTGATAGGTGCCGTAATCGACGCTTTCCACGTAAATGACGCCGATGGACTGCAGCAGTTCATTGTTCAGCGGCAGAATCACTCCCTCTTCGGAACGGGCGACTACATTCTTCATCCTGGAATTGCCGATGTGTTCCATGAGTTCCGGATTGAGCAATACCATGAACTCTTCAATATCCGTCCTGTATTTGCCGATTCCTTTGAAAATGCTCTTTTTCTCTTCTTCGATGCCAGTCAGGTCATCCACCAGGATAAAGGCATTTTCGCTGTTGACCAAAGGCATGATTTCCGACAGGATTTCTTCAAGAATGCCCCCCAGCGGCTGAAGCTGGTAAATTTTAGGCACCGCCTGCAGGATTTTATTAAGGCCTTCCTGAAACTTCCGGATGGTCTTCACCATGTAGATGGATTTGATGCCGGATTCCACGAGCAGGATCAGCTGATCGAACTTGTCGCCCTTTTCGCAATAGCCCTGGATGTCCAGAGCCTTGATCGTTTCCAGCGGGGGGGCCAGATCCCTGTATCCGGTCAGCAGGAGGATGTATAGGTCCTTGTTGAACTTGCGTATCTGTTCCACCACTTGATCGCCATGCAAAGGATGCATCAGGTAGTCCAGGATGAGCAAGTCAAAATGTTCCTTTTTGATTCGTTCAATCGCTTCAAGCGGGTTTGTCTCGCCGACGACCTCGTAACCGCTCCGGTTCAGGACGACAGTCAGGGATTCGATGATGCCGATTTCGTCATCGACCACGATGATCCGATACTCCGACACTTCCTTCTGCTGTTTCTTTCTCATGCCCACCCCCGTGTTGAATGCGGTACCAACCCTACCCTTTATTATACCCAGTCCCTGCACTTGATATCAACGGATTTCAGAGAATATTCGGCTCGGCTCGCCTGTCATTCCCATCATCAGGATATGCCATTTTTCATGACTCTGGCCGATTGCGCTGCCTGCGCCCGAATCACGACTCAAGCCGATTGTTCGGCCTGCACCTGATTCTTGAGGATCTGCATGCAGGGAATCGATATGTAAAATGTCGTTCCGATGTCAGGCTTCGAATCAAACCACATGCTGCCGTCGAACTTGCCCTTGATCGTGGCGCTGGACATGTACAGGCCAAGACCGGTTCCTTCTGTGCCCTTGGTGGTGACCATCTCCTTGAAGAGCCGTTCCTGGATGGCCAGCGGGATCCCATTCCCGTGGTCCTTCAAGGCGAAAACCGCTTGTGTCCCTTCTTCCCGGATATCAAGCTCGATGACGCCCTCCCGGCCGTTGTAGGAATAAATCGAGTTGATGATCAGGTTGTCGAAGATCTGCACCAGGCTGTTCACGTCGCCCTTCATCTCAATCAGGCGATCGGTTCGATACGTGATGTCCAGGCGGCAGTGATACCTTTTCAGTTCGTGCTTCATCAGCAGGTCCACGCGCTTGACCAGTTCATCCAGAGTGAAGGTCATGATAGTGGACGTATTGAATTGGGATGCCTGCCCTTTCACGATCGAGATGATATCAGACATGTACGAGCAATAAGGCTTGATTTTCCGGACCCAGTCATTCATTTCCTTCGCAATGATGTGGTGGTCCTCGTCGGTTACGTCATCATCCCCGATGGAACTGTCATATTCATCGATTAAGTCCTTGAGACCCTCGATGCCGCCCGATATGGACATGATCGGCGTCTTCAGGTTGTGGGCGATGCCGCCGATCAACTGCCCGAGGGAAGCCAGCCGCTCCTTCTCCATCAGGATTTCATTGTTCTTCTGGACTGTTTCCAGAGCCCGTTTCACTTGCGTGATATCCTTCAGCAGCACGATCGTGCTCAGGTATATTTTCTGGTTGTACAGCGGGGTGATTTCAATTGAGAAATATTTCACTTCGCCATCGAACATCAGCGTCTTTTCGAAACTCGTGAGGACTCTCGTCGCCACAGCTTCCCTGAACAGGGTCAGCAGGTCGGAAAGCTCATCGCTGAAGGCTTCCTGCCCGATGAAGTCATCCAGGTTGTCCTTTCTGAATATTTTCATCATGCTCCCGAACGTATCCCCGAATGTCTTGTTGTAATCGATGATGAAGTTGTCCTTGTCTATCACGAGGAAGCTGTCTGAAATATGGTCCA
>JANYKF010000496.1 GCA_025361665.1 Clostridiaceae bacterium | reverse complement strand
TCCTGCATGTAGAAGGCACATTTTGTGCCTTCTACACACCTAATCACGTGATTCGGTGCCATCCGGCGGCATTTGCCGCCGGATGCATGCAAGTTGCAAAATGCAACTTGCATGAAAAAGTCGAAAATCTACTTTTTGCATGAGAATCATGATTTATACTTGTTCCATTTCTTTAGCATCCGGTCGATTTTCACTGGTTGATATCCTTCAGCATCCGGTCGATTTTCACTACTACGGGATTGTCATCGGACAATCCGAGAAAACTTCTGTTGTTTTCTGAAAAGGAAGCCACTTCCAAATCGTCCGGCAGTCCGATGACCAGCTCAGCGCCTGTGGCTTCTTTGATCTCCTCGATTCTTCCGGGCAATGTGCCGGAACGAAGCCGATTCACGATGATGACGAGTTTCTTGTACCGGATTTCCATTTCATCCGCCAGCCCGTGCAGGCGGACAACCGTCTGCAGGCCGGCATTGGACGCATCGGAAACGATGACGAGCACGTCGACCTGCTGCATGATTCTGCGGGAAAGGTTTTCCAGACCCGCTTCGTTGTCCAGCACCAGATAGGGATACTGGCCGGATATCTGCATGATGATGGATTTCAGGATGTTGTTCGCATAGCAGTAGCACCCGGCGCCTTCGGGCCGGCCCATGGAAATGAGGTCGAAACCGGCGGATTCCACAAGGCTTTCCGAAATCTTGAGCTGCAGCATTTCCTGTTTGGAAATGCCGGTGACTGTTCCGGCCTGGGCTTCCTGGCGGACTTCTTCCCGGGCGCGCCCCACCGTGCTGACGGCCTCTATGCCGAGGGCCGCGTCCAGACAGCTGTTCGGGTCGGCATCGATGGCGAGGACCGGTGTTAGGCCGTTGGCGATCAATTGTCTGACAATCAGGCTGGATACGGTGGTTTTGCCGACGCCGCCTTTTCCCGTAATGGCAAATGACAAACTCATGTTGCTTTTTCCTCTATCTTGCCGATGATTTGGCCGAAAACTTCCTGCAGCCCGGTCCCCGGGGCATCCAGCGCCGTAATGCCATCCCGGTCAGCATTTCTGACTGCTTCGGAATAGGGGAGGATGGCAAGGAATTCCTGGCCGGGCAGCGCTTTTCGGATGAAGGCTTCATCCGCCTCGCCGGTTACCTTGTTGCCGATGAATAAAATCCTTTTCAGCCCGATTTCACGGGCCATCCTGAGAATCGTGACGGCGCAGTCGATGGATCGCTGTCCGGGTTCCACCACGACCAGCAGCACGTCGACACCCTTTGCGGTGCCGCGCCCCAAATGCTCGATGCCGGCTTCCATGTCCATGATCAAAGTTTCATTCTGAAACAGGACTAGGCTGGTGACCAGGGCCTTGACGAATGTGTTTTCCGGACAGGCGCAGCCGCCGCCGCCTGATTTGACGGCGCCGAGAACCAGCAGGGAGACGCCATTGCGTGTTGTGGCATACTTGTCCGACACATCCGAGACTTCGGGGTTGATTTTGAAGACCTGCCCGTATTGGCTGACGGTGGCGCCGGTTCGTTCCTCTATCAGGGCAATCTGCCTGGAGATGGGGATGATGGCCGCCTGTTCACCGCGTGTGAAGCCAAGCGCGGCCGCCAGATTATAGTCCGGATCGGCGTCCAGGGCGAGAACCCTGGCGCCTCTCCTTGCGTATGTCAAAGCGAGTGCTGCTGCAATGGTGGACTTTCCAACCCCGCCTTTACCGGAAACGGCAATCTTCATGTTGAAATAACCTGCATCTCTTTCTCGTGTCGGCATGTGAACCTGTCAGGATCATGCCGGGCTAAACTGCATACCCGTATTTCTCTTTCATTCTCTTTGATATGGCAGCCGTGAGTTCAAACACTTTTTCCGCATCCTCCGCATCCATGGATCCCGTGCCGCACGAAGGGGAGAGGATGGCCTGGTCCATGATGAGCTTTTTGCTGATTCCTTTTCCGGCCAGCAGGTCCATGACTTTTTCCAATTGAGCTTCCAGCGTGTCGACCGTCATGTCGCGGATGGCTTTTGAGGTGGGCACAACGCCCCAGGCCAGCATCCCGCCCCGTTCGAGGTGTGTCTTCACACTGTCCGCGTACATGGAAATGGTTTCTCCGTAACCGAAAGCATCAAAGTTGACGATATCGACACCGGCATCGATCAGGATGCTCCATTCCGTGTTGCCGCAGCAGTGAATGCCCGCCAGAGCCTTGTCGGCATGGACGGCATCGATGACTTCGGCGAGGATCGACACAACGTCTTCACGCTTGACGGAGACATAGGTGGAACTGCCGAAAGCGGATAGGATCGGCTCGTCGATGAAGCAGATGATATTGTCCGCGTAAGGGCTGAATTTCTGGATCTGCCAGCGGCATTTCATTGCAAGGGCCTTCACGATGACATCGCGGAATTCGTCATTGTAATAGATGGCCCGCTTGTTCTCGTCCACCACCGTCAGGGCGAAACTGCAGGGACCGGTTGTCTGCACCTTGATAAAGGGCAGTTTTTTTCCGAGCGCCTTCAGGGCGTTTTCCATCGCGGGAATTCCTTTGGAATATTCGGGGCTGATGGCCATGGCGGAACAGTCTCCCGTCCCTTCGTCCGGGTCCATGGCGGCCAAGTAGGTTTCGTAAAAATTCGCAAATTCTTCGGAATAGTCTTTTGCCGTGTCGAAATACATGCGGTTTTTTTCATGGTCCACGATTCCGCACGGGATGCCTTCGCTGTATTGGATTTCCATCTGCTCCGTCAGCCCCAGACGGGGAAGCTGCGGCCAAATGGGCGAACCAAGGGTGCGAAGGGATACTTCAACGGCATGTTCCGGGCTTTCGAAGGGCATGCTCCCGATGGCTGTGGAAAGGAATCCGGTTTTCATGATGCATTCTCCTTATCGACGGGTTGCCTTGTGATTCCCTGATGGTTTCGGTCATTTCCTTGTTGCGATGCTGTTCAGCGTGCAAGGCCCGCTTCCCGGATGGCCTTGATGTGGGCCGGGGTGGTGCCGCAGCA
>JANYKF010000461.1 GCA_025361665.1 Clostridiaceae bacterium | reverse complement strand
GCGCAACTGCAGGAACATTTCTCCGTGAATCGTGTTCTCCGCCGTTCTGGCGACCGTCAATGCCTGATGTGCGATTTCATTACGGGTTGATGTCCATTTAGCGGAAAGGTAGAACATGCTCAAAATGGCGTATATCAGGATGGATATCCCAAAAAGCATCTTTAGTGTGATTGCTTTTTTGAGCCGCATCAGATGCGTACCGCTTTGATGATTCATTCCATCGATCCTTCCCATGTTTTCCTCACTTCGTGCATCCATGATATATGATTCTGGTGTAAATAGTCGAAAATCGACTTTTTGCACCAGAATCATATTTGCATATATACCCCACATTTTCTCCGGCATACCATCTGGAATTGGCAAATATTCCGACTGTCCGGCCAGTGTGGACGATCCATGCTTCGCGGCGAATCACCAGCAAGCCACTGCAAATGCGCCAACAACATTGCAATTATGTGTTTCATTCAGCGCATTTACAGGGTTGAAAAGAGGATGATCCTTTTTGTTTTTGTCCTAATGTAGCGGAATATGTTGATTTGTGTCTGTTTGTGTTGTAAAATGAGGATACAGACAGGAAATGGGTCATTCGGAAAAACGGGAGGCTTCTTATGACGACAAAAGCAGTCCGCATGTATGGAAAAAGGGATTTGAGACTGGACACCTTCGAACTTCCGGAAATCGGGGAAGATGAAATTCTCGCGGAAATCATCTCCGACAGCCTGTGCATGTCTTCCTGGAAGTCCGCCAACCAGGGCAGCGATCACAAACGCGTGCCTAAAGACATCGCGGTGAACCCCGTCATCATCGGCCATGAGTTCTGCGGGAAAATCCTGCAGGTTGGGAGCAAATGGGCAAGCCAGTTCAAATCCGGCGAACGTTATTCCATTCAGCCTGCCTTGAACCAGGTGAACGACCCCTATGCCGCACCGGGGTATTCTTTTCGCTTCATTGGCGGAAGTGCGACGCACATCGTCATACCCGACATTGTCATGACACAGGGCTGCCTGCTTCCGTATGCAGGGGAGGCCTACTTCCACGGATCCCTCTCCGAGCCGATGTCCTGCATTGTAGGCGCGTTCCACGCCAATTACCATACCGAACAGGGCAACTATGTGCACAAGATGGGCATCGTGGAAGGCGGCGACATGGCCATCCTCGCCGGCGTCGGCCCCATGGGGCTTGGCGCCATCGACCTGGCTGTTCATGGGGATCGGAAACCCGGCCTTCTGGTGGTAACCGATATCGATCCTGTCCGTCTGGCTCGAGCAAAGTCCCTCTATACCGTGGAAGACGCCGCGAAAAACGGTGTGAAATTGATGTATGTGAACACAGCCGAGCCGGAACACTCCGTGGAATGGCTGCGCGGGTTGACCGGCGGCAAGGGCTTTGACGATGTGTTTGTCTTCGCGCCTGTGAAACCGGTCGTCGAGACGGGCGACAGGCTCCTCGGCCATGACGGGTGCCTCAACTTCTTCGCAGGACCCGGGAATCCGGCATTTTCCGCCGAATTCAATTTCTACAATGTTCATTACAGCGCTACCCACATCACCGGCACCAGTGGAGGAAACACCGAGGACATGAAAGAGTCGCTTCTCCTGATGTCATCCGGCCGCATCAATCCGGCTTCCATGGTCACCCATGTCGGCGGATTGAACAGCGTTGTGGAGACCACCCTGGAATTGCCCAACATTCCCGGCGGCAAAAAACTCATCTACACGCACCTGGAGCTTCCATTGACAGCCATTGACGATTTCGCCGCCAAAGGCAAAGGTGACGCTTTGTTTGCAGGGCTTGCCAGCATCGTGGCCAAAACCAATGGCCTATGGTCGCTGGAAGCGGAACGGTATCTGCTGGAAAACGGGAAACAAATCTGAGGACAGGCAATCGGCATTACGAGCCGGAAACGGGGAATGGCGCTTGGCAATGGATATCCGGATGATGGGGAACATGGCGTATGACGAGGCGCTGCAGCTGCAGGAGGGCCTGCAGTCGGCGCGGATACGGGACGGAATTCCAGATACGCTGCTGCTTTTGGAACACCCGCCGATCATCACCATGGGACGTCGCGCCAGTCCGGCGAATATCCTGGCACCCAGAATTGTTCTCGAACGGTTGGGAGTACGGGTCGTTGACATCAATCGCGGAGGAGACGTCACCTACCACGGTCCGGGCCAGCTGGTCGGGTATCCCATTTTCGATTTGAAGCGTCATGGCCGGGACATCCATCTGTTTCTGGAACGCTTGGAAGATATCTTCATCCGCATCCTGGCACGATACGGGATTCAGGCTCATCGTGAATCGGGGCGTCATACCGGGGTCTTTGCGGGAACAGACAAGATCGTGGCCTTCGGGATTTCAGTGCGCCAGTGGGTCACCCTGCATGGGTTTGCATTCAATGTGAATACGGATTTGAGTCATTTCGACTGGATTGTCCCCTGTGGCCTTGAAGACCGGGGAGTCACTTCCATGAAGAAGCTTTTGGGGTATCCGGTTCCCATGGGACAAGTGATGGAGGAAGTGGCGGCTCTTTTCCAAGAGGTGTTTGCCGGGGTGCCCGCATGAGTGAAACCCGTGTATTGCCAAAGCCGGAATGGCTTCGGGTGCGGGTTTCCGCATCATCTGACCGGGATGAAGTATTTCGCCTCATGAAGGATCTTTCCCTGCATACCGTGTGTGAGGAAGCGAATTGTCCGAACCTGCCGGAATGTTTCGGCAGAGGCACCGCGACCTTCCTGATCCTTGGACGGCAATGTACGAGAAACTGCACGTTCTGCAATGTTTCACACAATTCTCCCGCTCCGGTTGACCCGAACGAGGCCGATCATGTGGCGGAAGCCGTGAAAAAGCTCCGGCTGCGCCATGCGGTGATCACGTCGGTGACCCGTGATGACAGGCCCGATGGTGGCGCCGGGCAATTTGCGCAAGTGATCACCGCCATACGAAACGAAACGCCCGGTGTGACCGTGGAAGTGCTGGTTCCGGATTTCCAGGGAGATCGGGCAGCCCTGGAAACGGTTCTTGAGGCTGGCCCGGACATTCTGGCCCACAATGTGGAAACTGTCCCGGCCCTGTATCCCGCAGTCCGGCCCATGGCGGATTACCAGCAGTCGCTGGAGCTCCTGCGGCAGGCGGCGGATTGGCGTTCCGACACCGGTTCCGACCCTGATCCCGGGATGTCTGGGCAAGCTGGCCGTTCCGGCCGGAGGAGGCCCTTCGTCAAGTCAGGCATCATGCTTGGTCTGGGAGAAACTGAAAACGAAGTGATGAAGGTGCTGGAGGATCTGCGGGCTGTCGGATGCACGCATCTCAGCATCGGGCAGTATCTGGCTCCATCGGTACGGCATTGCCCGGTTTCCGCCTACATCACGCCGCAAAGGTTCGTCGAATGGGAAAAGATCGCCCGCTCCATGGGCTTCGCCCACGTGGCATCCGGCCCGCTGGTCAGAAGCTCCTATCATGCCGAAGAAGGAATATAGGACAAGCATGCAAACCCCACACTTTCGGAGGAGGAAACCATGGCAACATCCGTCATCATGCCCAGGCAAGGACAATCTGTGGAAAGCTGCATCCTGTCGCAATGGCACAAGAAGCCGGGAGATGCGGTGAAGGTCGGGGATCTGCTGTTTTCCTACGAAACCGACAAGGCCAGTTTTGATGAAGAGGCCAAGACGGATGGAATCCTGCTCAACCACCTTTTTGAGCCAAACGACGATGTGCCTTGCCTGACAGAAGTTTGCCGGATTGGCAGCGAAGCGGAATGGTCAGCAAATTCCGTTGCAGATTCTGTTTCGGGTGGCATAGCCTCCGGAACGCCGGAAACGGCAGAAGCAACCGCGGCAACAGCAGCCCCTGTGGCAACAGCAGCCCATATGTCAATAACTGCGTTTGGATCCATGGAACGACCGGCGGGTACGCAGGCGGCAATTTCTCCTCGGGCCAGGAATTTGGCGGAACGGGACGGGATCAACCCGCTCCTGGCCATTCCCACCGGGCCGGAGGGTCGCGTACTTGAACGGGATATCCTCCTCTTAAGGGATGCGGGCATCCGGATGACTCCGGTTGCGGGGGCAGCCATAGCGGTTGATTCACGGATGGCCGACGCATCCGGTCCGATTCGGGGAACCGGTCTGGGCAGCCGGACCACTTCGGTTGACATGGCGGATCTGAAAGGAGCTGTGAAAGCACGCATGCTGGATGCACAGAAAAAAGCCGGAACCGGATTGAGTGAAACGAACGCAGATGTGACGGCTGGAAAACCGGAGGCGACGGACATCATGGGTTATTCGGACAGGACCTTGCCGAACATCCGCAAAGTCATCGCCAAGGCCATGTTCCATTCCATATCCACTACCTGCCAACTCACCCTGAACACCTCTTTTGACGCAGCCTCCCTGCTCGCCATGCGGGCAGCGTTCAAGAAAGCAGCACAGCCGGAAGTGGCCGGCATCACCCTTACGGATATGGTTCTTTTCGGAGTGGCCCGCACCTTGCCGTCTCATTTCGACTTGAATGCGCACTTCCTGGACGACAGGCTTCGCGTGTTCGAACATGTTCATCTGGGGCTGGCGGTCGATACGGAACGCGGCCTGATCGTACCCACTCTGTTTGGAGCCGATACCTTGTCGCTGGTGCAGTTGTCCGTTGCAGCCAAGGGCATTGCGAGGGAATGCCAGACGGGCCGCATCAGTCCGGACAAACTCAGGGGAGGCACCTTCACTGTTTCCAACCTTGGCACGTTCGGCATCGAATCGTTCACACCGGTGTTGAATCCGCCTCAGACAGGCATTCTCGGGGTGAACAGCATCCAGACGAAGGTACGGGACGGAAAGAACGGCCTGGAAAGCTATCCGGCCATGGGTCTCTCCCTCACGTTCGACCACCGTGCGCTCGATGGAGCGCCTGCCGCAAGGTTCCTCAAGGATTTGGCGGCAAACCTGGAACGGTTTGAAGTGCTTCTGGCCCTGTAAAGACAATCGCAAAACCCGGTTCGATTCAAAGTGCTTCTGGCGTTGTAAAGGAGAAATAAATGGCATATGACTTGATGGTGCTTGGCGGAGGCCCGGCGGGATACCTGGCGGCGGAACGCGCCGCCCACGCGGGGCTTTCGGTTCTGCTGGTGGAAAAGCGTTTCATAGGCGGGGTCTGCCTGAATGAGGGGTGCATCCCTTCCAAAGCATTGCTGTATTCCGCGAAAATGCTTGAGCAGGCCAGACATGGCGCCGCATTTGGCGTGAAAATTCCTGAAGCGGCACTGGTTCACGTCGATGTGCTGGCCCGCAAGGAAAAGGTCGTGAAAATGCTTGTTTCCGGCGTGAAGGCCAAACTGAAAAAGAACGGCGTGACGGTCATCGAGGCGGAAGGCATGCTGAAAGGCCGCACGGCGGAGGGATATGTTCTGGTGGCCAATGGAACCGAACACATCGGAAGAAATCTGTTGATCGCCACAGGTTCCGTCCCGATTCTGCCTCCCATCACCGGTCTTGCGGAATCCATCGCCTCCGGATATGCCCTCACAAACAGGGAAGTCCTTTCCCTGAAAGAGGTTCCGGCCACATTGACCGTGATCGGCGGCGGCGTCATCGGGCTTGAAATGGCCTCCTATTACGCGGCGGCGGGCAGCAAGGTCACTGTTGTGGAAATGCTGGAACGCATCGGAGGTCCGTTGGATGCCCAGATAGCAGATGCACTGCTGACCCAGTTGAAAAAGAAAGCGATCGCCTTTGAACTGGGTGCCAAAGTTACGACCATCGGGATCAATGGCACGGCCACAGTCGCATATGAGAAGAATGGAAAAACCGAAACGCTGGCGGGAGACAAAGTGCTTGTCAGTATCGGGCGCCGTCCGTTTACCTCGGATATCGGCCTGGAATCCATTGGCGTGGAGACGGAGCGCGGGCGCATTCCCACGGATGATCAGGGGCGCACGAACCGACCTGGCGTGTATGCCGCCGGTGATGTGAACGGCGTTTCCATGCTGGCGCACACGGCTTACCGGGAAGCGGAGGTCGTGGTGAACCACCTGCTCGGGAAACGGGATCGGATGCGGTATGACGCCATTCCCTCCGTCATCTACACACAGCCGGAAGTGGCCTGTGTGGGAGAGACTTCGGAATCCGCCGCCAAAAAAGGCATGGAAGTGGATGCCGTGAAACTGCCCATGACGTACAGCGGCCGGTATGTGGCTGAGAACGAACGGGGTGAGGGATTTGTGAAAGTCCTTGTGGAAAAGCATTCCCGCCGGATGGTCGGCGTGCACCTCATCGGATCCTATGCCTCTGAGATCATTTACGGCGCCGCCCTGATGGTGGAAACGGAAATGAGGGTGGAGGATGTAAGGGAATTGGTGTTTCCCCATCCGACCGTATCGGAAGTGATCAGGGAAGCCATGTTCGAGTTTTAAGAATAAAGACGCACACAACAGGGAGGAAAACGACATGCCCAAATCACAAAACATCGATCCGAACATGGCCCGCCAGGCCGGATGGATCAAGTTCACGGATATCCCGGTGAACCAGTACGCAAAAACCGTCACAGAGGAGGAGAAGAATTTCAGCAAGGCGGATTTTCTGCGCATCTACCGCGACATGACGATCATCCGCGAGTTTGAGACCATGCTCAACCTCATCAAGACAACCAATGAGTACAATGGGATTTCCTACAACCATCCGGGTCCTGCCCATTTATCCATCGGCCAGGAAGCATCGGTTGTCGGGCAGGCCTATCTGCTGGACAAGGACGACTATATTTTCGGATCCCATCGCAGCCATGGCGAAATCCTTGCGAAAGGCCTTTCTGCAATCGAAAAGCTGGATGACGTCACGCTCATGGATATCATGAAGAACTTTTTCGATGGTTCCATCCTGAAAGTCGTGGAAGCGAACAGGCCTGAGGGCGGAACCGTGACGGAACTGGCCATCGACTTCCTCGTCTATGGCACCCTGGCAGAAATCTTCGCCCGTGAAACCGGCTTTCACAAAGGACTCGGCGGTTCGATGCACGCTTTCTTCACCCCGTTTGGCATCTACCCGAACAATGCCATCGTCGGTGGGTCGGGTGACATCGCCGTCGGTGCGGCACTATACAAGAAAATCAACCGGAAAAAGGGAATCGTCATCGCCAATATCGGGGACGCGTCCATGGGCTGTGGCCCGGTTTGGGAAGGCATGATGCTTTCCGCGATGGACCAGTACAGCAAGCTATGGGATGGGGAATACAGGGGCGGGCTGCCGCTCATCTTCAATATTTACAACAACCAGTACGGCATGGGCGGCCAGACCCGTGGTGAAACGATGGGATATGACATGCTGGCCCGCATCGGCGCAGGCGTGAATCCGGAACAGATGCACGCGGAACGCATCGATGGCTACAACCCGCTTGCCGTCATCGATGCCATCCGGCGCAAGAAGGAAATCCTCGCTGAAAAACGGGGTCCGGTCCTGCTGGACACCCTCACCTACCGGTTTACCGGCCATTCCCCTTCCGATGCCTCCAGCTACCGGACAAAGGAGGAGATTGAAGCCTGGATGGCCCAGGATTCCCTGATCACCTACCGGAAAAACCTGGTGGAAGCCGGCATGGTGAAAGATGAAGCCTTTGATGTCATCCTGGCGGAAACGGCTGCCCGCGTCACGAAAATCCTGCGTCTGGCCACGGATGACGCCGTGTCACCCCGCATGAACCTGATGCTGCACCCCGATCAGATTGGCGATTTGATGTTCTCCAACACCCGCACGGAGAAAATGGAGGACCATCCCTGTGAAGTGCTCATGGCGAAGGAAGAAAATCCCCGCGTTCAGCAGATTGCCAAGAAAGTGCGCAGTGCGTTCCAGGATGGGAAACCGGTTCCGAAGAATCGCATGTACCAGTTCCGTGACGGCGTTTTTGAAGCGATGATCGACAAGTTCTACATCGATCCGACCCTGGTTGCCTATGGCGAGGAAAACCGTGACTGGGGCGGCGCATTTGCCGTGTACCGTGGATTGACGGAAGCCCTGCCTTATCACCGCCTCTTCAACTCCCCAATTTCCGAGGGGGCCATTGTCGGTTCCGCTGTCGG
Organism: Clostridiaceae bacterium; assembly: GCA_025361665.1. Classification (GTDB taxonomy): domain Bacteria; phylum Bacillota; class Clostridia; order DSM-8532; family DSM-8532; genus JAEWSN01. The sequence continues at coordinate 2,490 of JANYKF010000461.1, read as the reverse complement.
CTACGGCATGTGCGGCGGCCGTGTGGTGGTCGAGCTGATGTACTGCGATTTTCTTGGCCGCGCCGGGGATGAAGTGTTCAACCAGCTTTCCAAATGGCAGTCGATGAGTGCCGGTGTCCTGAAAATGCCGGTTGTGGTTCGTGTTTCCGTCGGTTCCAAATACGGCGCCCAGCACTCGCAGGACTGGACTGCGCTTGTGGCCCATATTCCCGGACTGAAAGTGGTTTTCCCGGCAACACCTTACGATGCGAAAGGCCTCATGAACGCTGCCCTGATGGGAACGGATCCGGTTATCTTCTTCGAAAGCCAGCGCCTGTACGACATCGGCGAAATGTTCCAGCCTGAAGTGCCGGCAGGTCATTACGAAGTGGCCATTGGGGTACCGGATGTGAAGAAAGTTGGAAAGGATGTTACCTTTCTGACGATCGGCGCGACACTTTACAAAGCACTGGATGCCGCGAAAATACTGGAAGAGAAATACGGGATTTCCGCGGAAATCATCGATGCCCGTTCTGTGGTGCCATTCAACTACGACCTGGTTGTGGAATCCGTAAAGAAAACCGGCCGTATCATACTGGCGTCCGACGCCTGCGAACGCGGTTCCATCCTGAAGGACATGGCCCAGACCGTCAGTGAACTGGCCTTCGATTATCTGGATGCCCCGCCTGTCGTCATCGGCGCACGCAACTGGATTACCCCGGCCTACGAACTGGAAGACAGCTTCTTCCCGCAGCCCGAATGGTTTCTGGATGCCATCCACGAAAAGATCCTGCCTCTTCCGGGGCACGTCAGCACGACGGCCGCAAACAACAGGGAACTGGCCAGGCTGAGGAAACTGGGGGTATAGGGATTCCTGATCATTTAAGCCCTGACGCCGCGATATGCCATCAAAACCATCCTGTCCAGCCCGCGCGGCAATACGCGCGGAGCTGAACCGGGTGGTTTTTTCGGTATGTTCCACCATCTTGATGGACCGAATCGAAATATGCACGGCTACTTTGGCAGGTCAATGATGCCACCCTTGAAAAAATAAATCTGTCCATAATAGTTGGAATCGGGTTTCGTATTCAGTCCGACAACCAGACGACTGGCATCCGGTGAAATCCACATGACCTCATTGAGCGAAGTACTCTCACGGCCTGGCAGCATGTCCTGCGTCCACAGAATCTGACCGGTGCGGGTATAAACGGCAACGCATTTTCCGTTCGCGACGGCCAGGTATTGACTGTCTGCCGTAAAAGCTGCGGTTAACGTACCGCTGCGGACATCGAACAGCGGTTTCCCGTCGATGGAAAAGAGTGTGCCTTTCAAAGTCGTCGTGCCGCCGCCCGTGTTATTGCTGTACCAAAACATTGTCTCATCGGGAGATATCATGATCGCCTGTCCGATTTGCTCCATCGGGTATGAATAGATCGTTTTCCCATTCACCTTGTTGATTAGGTGAAGCGGAGATTGCGTCGCCTTGCTGGATGTCAGGATATAGTGCCTGCTGATGCTGATGCCAGTGAGCCAGGCATCCACATAGGTTTCCCACTTCAGGTTTCCAGCGAGATCATACGCCCTCAAATAGCCATCGCCACTCGAGGAAATCAATCTGAACCCGTCCGTGTCGTCGAATCGAAGGATTCTGACTTGGCCGTTCATTTCTTTTTGCCAGATGATTTCCTTTGTCGCGAGATTGATGAGGTAGACGCGCCCTTCGTCATCGCCAACAGCAAGGTAACGGTTGTCATCCGATATTTGGACCTCCATGATTCTTCCGAAATAGTCCTGATTCCATTTGACGGAAACCGGGGACAAAAATTCAAACAGGAGGTTCCCTTTGTCATCATAGACAACGGCCGTGTTTTGAGCGCGCTGCATGGAAATACTTCCCGGTTCCGGAATATTTTGAATCGTCGTGGCGACAAGGCTTCCATCTTTTGATATGTCCACGGTCGGTGTTTCATCGTGGATGGCTTTCTTCCATAATAGCTTCCCGTTCAGATCAAAAACATTCAAATACGCATTCTTCGTTCTGACATCGGAGAACAGCCCGGTGTGAAAAGGAACTGTGGCGAAAATATTCCCATCCGGCGTGCAGTCAAACTCATAGGCCTGCAATCCGATATCCAGGATGGATTCAACCTTGTAAGCGGCCGTTTGTCCGCGTGGGAACAAATCAAGCTTCAGATTGGCTTTTTCACCGGATTTGATGGATATGACCCGTCTCGCCTGTCCATAGCCAGCCAGTTCCACTCCCGCCAGATTCTTTTGATATCCCGCAGACAGGTTTCCTTTTGTGAACTCATGCATTCCATTGGCCAGGACAGTATACTCACTCCAGATATTGGTGCCGACCCTTTGATGCGCATATACGGGTATCGAAAACATGCCCTTGCTGTTCGTTCTGGCTGACACCGCGCTCCGGCCATTGAAAACAGACACTTCGACATCATCAAGGACTTTGTGGGATAAGCCATCAAACAACGTTCCGGAAATGGTGGCAGA
>JANYKF010000345.1 GCA_025361665.1 Clostridiaceae bacterium | reverse complement strand
CCTGAGGGTAGGCGATGTCCTCCTTTTTGACACGGATGGCGGGAAACGAACCAACGTCAGCCATGTCGGCATCTATCTGGGCAATGACAAGTTCATCCACGCATCCTCCACCAATCACAAGGTTGTCGTGGCTTCCCTCTCGGGGTATCAGGCGAAATATCTGGGTGCACGCAGGTTCCTCAGGTAATGGTTCCGCGTCACCACCTGCATCGGCCATCCTTGATCCGTTCCATGATGGCCTGCTGTTCCGTGGCGGTGGGTGCCTTGAACCGATGTTCCAGGGGTTCGCAGAGGATGCCGTACAATTCCGGCCTCCTCTCACGGGACATCCGGATTCCCACATCGGCCAGTCCCGACATCTGGCTGGGATTGTACCACTCCGGCTGTGTTTTCTTCTTGTCGAGATCGATCTCACAGGTCACGATGACGTTTTCTTCAAAACCCGCATCTGCGAGGACATGGCCCCAGAAATCGATGACACTGCTTTTTCCGGCTCCGTTGAATCGCGCATTCTTGGAGGTGACGATGAATACGCTGTTGTCGTTGGCGCGTGTCCGTAAAGTTGCCTCCCCGATGCCATCATACCATCCGTACCCGAACGTGGGATGGAAGATCACTTCAGCCCCTTGCAGCGCCAGACACCGGACTGTTTCCGGAAACATCATGTCATAACAGATGGATAGGCCGATGCGGCCGAAATCCAGGTCAAAAGGGACGATTTCCCCTCCTGCAGCCGACTGCCAGGTTTCGTCCGGCGGCAGATGGGTCTTGCCATACAGGCCGGCCGGATTGCCTTTCCGGTCGAAGACGGAAGCAACGTTGCAGTTGCGGCCCTGAATCCTTTTGAAATAGCAGGCCGCCACATACATGGAGAATCGCGCGGCGATGTCCGAAACGCGTGCCTCGAATATGGGCGCCGACTCTTCCACCAATTCGGTGAAACAGTTTTTTTCCGATATGTCGGACATGTAATGGCCGACGCCGGTGGAATCCTCGCAGGTGGTCACGATGTCACATCCCTCGCGACCCGCCTGTTCCAGCAGATCGCAAGTGATATCCATCTGTTTGGAAAGGTAATTCTCCTGAATTTTCACCGGGTTGCACCGATACGCCGGCAGCTGCCAATTGCATGATTCCGGCAGGATGACCTGGCCAGGCTGGATTGCCGCTGCTTTCACTTTTCGCATGAATTGAATCCTCCCGGCGGCATTCCCGCCTTGTCCTGAAAGGGTTTGGACGCACACGTTCCCACCTACGGTATCACATCGTGCAGTCCTGTTCAATTCTGGTTGCCAAAGCACTCGGCTCATGGTACCATTTCAGCATGGTTACATTGTTGTAACCGGATAACTAATCTGTAGCATGATATGCAAATTGAAATATGTTCGTATTCATGACAGCACCATCCGCTGAGTGCCACGAAATGGAAGCAATGCCGTTCATCCGGGAAGGAGGCCACCGATATGGCAGCAAAAATAGCAGCCCTGAAGGAATCGCCACTGGGACAGAAGCCGCTGGATGCACTTGAAACCCACAGCGCGATTACGAAAATCCTTGCAGGCAATGATACCGATCCGCTTCCCTGCCACATCGAATGCTCCATTGAAAAAGCGCTTGATGTGCTGGGCGGCAAATGGACGTTCCTGATTATCCGTGATTTGCAGGGGGGAACCAGACGGTTCGGCGAACTGCGGAAGTCTTTGGTCGGGGTCAGTCCGAAAACCCTTTCGGAACGACTGAAGGAGCTCGAGGAAAAGGGCGTGGTCACCCGCACCGCATATGCAACCATTCCTCCCACGGTGGAATATGCCCTGACAGAGAAAGGTCTGAGCCTGCAGCCCATCATCAAGGCCATGAAGCTTTGGGGTTCCAAGTGGGGGTGAAGATCGAGATTTCTCCGGTGCACCACGAAAAGTTGGTTTCCCGGATGGCCCATGGGCACAGGAGAAAAGCATCTGATGCTGATCAACGAGGCGAATCTACGGAAAAGCGTACTCAATCTTGCCATTCCGGCTGTACTTGAACAGGTTCTGGTCATGGTGGTGGGCGTCATATCCACCATGCTGGTCGGGAGGCTGGGAAAAGAAGCCCTTTCTGCGGTCGGTATCGTCAACCAGACCATCGCGTTCATCCTGGTCCTTTCTGTAGCCCTCTCCACCGGCAGCACCGTCCTCGTGGCAAGGCTGATCGGGGAAGGCAAACACAACGATGCAAGGGACGCCATGCGGCAGACCGTCGTATTGGGAACGGTCTGTTTCGTTGCGGTCGCCATTGTCTGCCGGGCTCAGACAGAGTCCATCATCCGGCTGTTCTTCGGTGCGGCGGATCCGGAAGTCATCAGGCTGGCAATCATCTATTTCCGAATCTCGATGGCCGGCCTGCCATTCCTGCTGCTGAACAGCATCATCAGCGGCAACATGCGCGGGGCCGGAAACATGAAGGCCCCCATGTTCATTGCCTTCCTCGTCAACCTGCTCAACCTTGGCCTTGGTTTCCTGCTGATCTTCGGGCTGGACCTGCCGGTGCTGGGCATACGCGTGCCAGCCGGCGGCGTGGCCGGTGCGGCGTGGGCCGTCTCCATTTCCCGGGCTTTCGGCGGCATGCTGTCCGTCCTGTGGATCCGACGTGGCGAGGGTCCCCTGAAAACATCCTTGATAGCAGGCTTCCGACTGAACCTGTCCCTTCTGGGCCGAATCGGCCATGTCGGTTTGCCGGCCATGATGGAGCAGGTCATCATGCAGGGTGGTTTTCTGATGATACAGGTTGTCCTTGCCGGACAAGGGACCACCTCCATGGCGGTCATGCAAATTGGAAATTCCGTGAATTCCATCGCCTTTATACCAACATGGGGGTTTGGCCTGGCTGCCATGACGCTGATAGGGCAGACTTTGGGGGAAGGCCGGCCTGAAGTGGCGAAAAGGGCGGGCAAGGAAGCGAATAAAATGGCCGTTGTCATTTCAACAGCCCTGTCTTTGGTCCTGTTCATCTTTGCGCCCCAGCTGGTCGGCATCTACACGGCTGATCCGGAGGTGCTGTCCGTGGGTATCGTGGCCATCCGCATCTTCTGTGCGTCACAGCCTTTCTTATCCGTGGTGGTGGTTCTTTCCGGAGCCCTTCGGGGTGCAGGCGACATCCGGTACGTCATGCTCACCGGTCTGGTGGGGATCTGGGGCATGCGGCTGCTGCTCACCCTCGCATTCCACCGGTTTCTGGGACTGGGGGCCCTCAGCGTGTGGGTTGCCTATACGGTGGATTTTCTGGTAAGATCGACCATGTACATGATTCGGTTCAACAAAGGGAAATGGATGACGATCAAAGTGTGAGTCGAAACAATTGCTGTGTGGCGAAAACGACTACGATGTGATGGAGGTGCCCGGCATGGAAGACAAATTGACGCTCCATGATTTCCCGGTGTTTCTATGGTTGATCGAAGCAGTTGTATCGGTACTTTTCACATTTTTTCTTTTTACACCGCCCTCAAAAGCTCCGCTCCTCTTGTTCCTGATTGCTGCGACGGGGGTTGTATCACTGGTTTGCACAAGCGCACTGACCATTGCGGCAGACCGGCGGACACGAACGCTGAAACTGGACTACCGTGCCCTGGTCCTTCATTCCGTCAAGGAAATTCCCTTTGACAGCCTGGCCGGGCTCCGCATCGAGGTCAACAGGGGCACATCCCGTTCAGGACCGACCTCGCAAATCGTGGCTGATCTTGCCGGCGGAGGGGTCATTCGTTTTCACAAATACGCCAGCAGCGGATATTATTTAAAATTGCGGCGGGCGGAACAATTGTGCACCTTCATTGGATTGCCTGCTCCGGAAGATTTGTTGAATGTTTCACCGGCGGCCCTGCTCCAAAAAGTGAAACAGCAGCAGGAGACAATGACCGGTCCGGAACTGGAGATCCATGAAACCGATGGAATCCGCTGGCAGGTCCAAACCACCTTGATGATGAACGCCAATCCCGTTACCCGCTGGCTGTCCACCGATTTCAAAACACCCGGCGGGTTTCTGTACCTGGCTCAGAAAGCGGGAGGGCAATCGTCATCGGGTGATGGATTGTTGTCTTCCATCATGAAAAAGCTGACAAAGACCTCTTTGGTCATGTATGGCTTTACGGAGTGGGACACTCCCGGATGGGACGGGGCACAGCCACTCAATCTCAATGCGGAAGGACTGGAATCGGATTTTGCCTCGCTGGCAAGTTCGCCGGAAGCAAGGCGGCTGCTGAATCCACAGGCGACCCGCCCGTTGTGCGATTGGGCTGTGAAGTATCCGATGCACCAGTTTCAGACTGGCCCCATCAGGCAGCTGATTGTCCTGTTCAGCCCCAATGGCCTGTGCCTGGCCATGCTGGGCGCACTTCCGCCGGATCAGGTTCAGGAACTCTCGGAAATCGGGGCAGCCATGATTCGGGCGCAGGGAGGCATGGGAGTTCCTTCCTGACGCACGAAAAGGTTCTGCCAGGCACAACCGGGACATGGAGGAAGAACAGCGGGACAGGGAGATCATCGGTCAGCCAGGCAATGAGTTGAGCCTGAAGACCGGCTTGCCGCAAGAATTACAGGAACGAGGTGACGACCAGGATACCCGACAGGCTGACCAGCAGCACAATGGCCACCCAGCCGATGATGTTGCCGAGGCGTTTGTTCACATATGCGCCCATGACCTCTTTTTTGTTGATGATGAGCATCATGCAGATGAGGACAACGGGCAGCAGGATGCCGTTTATTTCCTGTGAAAGCAGGGAAATCTTGACCAGCGGCGCATTCGGAATCAGGATGATGCCGGCCCCGATTGCAATGATAGCCGTGTACAGCCAGTAGAACTGTGGGGCTTCCTTCCATTTCTTATCAATTCCGGCTTCGAATCCGAAGGCCTCACAGACATAAAAAGCAGTGGCAACCGGCAGGATGACGGCGGCAAAGATGGAAGCGACAAACAAGCCGAATGCGAATACCTGTGAGGCCAGCGCGCCGGCCACCTACTCCACGACGATGACCAAACGTCTTGGCGACCCTGTCACCAATACCGACAAGTGGCTCATCGTCAGCGATCC
>JANYKF010000341.1 GCA_025361665.1 Clostridiaceae bacterium | reverse complement strand
CGCTGGATGGAGCCGATTTCATGATGCCCTACTTCGGTCTGCATCGCCCTCGTGATTTTGCAAGGAGGGCCGTCAGCTGGTTTGGCGAGAAGCTGGACATTCCCGGCCACATCACCCGTCACGCCATCAAAAGGGCTTATGAAGCCTATCATTCCTTCGCATCGGACATGCGGCAGAAAGGGCGTGAAGCATTGGCTTTCGCCCGGGCAAACGGCTATGGCGTGGTCATCCTGGCCGGCCGCCCCTACCATGCGGATCCGGAAGTCAGCCATGGAATAGACCGGCTCCTGTCCTCGTTCGGGCTGGTGGTGGTCACAGAGGACGCCGTGGCCCATATGGGTCACACGGGCCCCGTCCGGGTCCTCAACCAGTGGATGTACCATTCCCGCCTGTACAATGCGGCGCACTTTGCCGTGGAGAATGAAGACTGCGCCTTCATCCAGCTGGTTTCATTCGGCTGCGGCCTCGACGCGATCACGACCGATGAAGTCCGCGACATTCTGGAAACAGGCGGGAAGTTCTACACCCAGCTGAAAATCGACGACATCGACAACCTGGGTGCCGTAAAGATCCGCATCCGCAGCCTGCTGGCCGCCATGGAAATGCGAAAGGGCGCCAAAGCCGCTCCTGTCCCGCATGTTTCCCAAACTGCCGAAAGGAGGGCATGAGGGTCATGGCTGAACGATTGAAAGACAATTCCGGACGCCTGCTCTTCACGAGGGACATGAAAAAGGAATTCCTGCTGCTTGCCCCCCAGATGCTCCCCACGCATATGGCCATGGTCCGCAATGCCTTTCTGAGCGAAGGCTACAAGATGGATATCCTGCAGACCACCCACCGCGCCATCGTGGATGAAGGGCTGCGGCATGTCCACAACGACACCTGCTACCCGGCGCTGCTGGTCATTGGCCAGTTGATTGAAGCCGTGAAAAGCGGACGCCACGATCCGGACAAAATCGCCCTGCTCATCACGCAGACCGGCGGCGGCTGCCGGGCTTCCAACTACATCCACCTGTTGAGGAAGGCTTTGAAGCGGGCCGGGTTCGACAACATACCCGTGGTGTCGCTGAACCTCTCCGGCATGGAGAAGAACCCGGGTTTCCGTCTGACACTGACGTTCCTCAGGAAACTGATCTACGCGCTGCTGTACGGGGATCTGCTGATGCTGCTCGCCAACCAGACACGCCCCTACGAACGGGTTCCCGGCTCGGCCGACAGCCTTGTGGAAACATGGGTGGAAGCGATCACCAGGGACTATCTTGCCGGCCGGATGCGGTATCGCAAGGTAAAAGCGCAATTCGCGCAAATCGTGCGGGATTTTTCCAGCCTGCCGGTTCAAGGGGAAAAGAAGCTCCGGGTTGGCGTGGTCGGCGAAATTTACGTGAAGTATGCGCCCCTGGGCAATAACAACCTCGAAGCGTTTCTCCGGTCGGAAGATGTGGAGACAGTGGTTCCGGGGGTACTGGATTTCATGATTTTCAAGATCGACAACCGGGTGCAGGATGGCCATCTGTACGGTTCAAAGCTGATCAGGAAGATTGCGGTGGCCCTGTTCAAAAATGTTCTTGTCAAATGCCAGAATGACCTGATCGCCGCCGTGAAGAACGACCCGAAGTTCCTGGCCCCCTCTCCTTTTTCCGAAACCAGGGAACTGGTAAAAGGGTACGTCGGTTACGGCAACAAAATGGGCGAAGGCTGGCTGCTGACCGCGGAAATGCTCGAGCTTGTCCATAACGGCTGTGCGGGCGTCGTCTGCACACAGCCGTTCGGATGCCTGCCCAACCATGTATCCGGAAAAGGCATGATGGGACTTATCAAGAAGAACCATCCGGAGGCGAACATCGTGGCCATCGATTATGATCCGGGTGCCTCGAAGACCAATCAGGAAAACCGGATCAAGCTGATGCTCGCGACCGCGCGGGCCAGGGAGGAGGAAAAATCACCGATCGCAAAAGCACTGCCGAATATCACTTGACAATCAGCCCGATTTTTTTCGCCAGATAGACGGCCTGCTCAGCAGAAACGGTCGCCCCGGACAAGTCTTCTATCCTGACACTGATCCCGTCAATGCTGCAACTTGTGAAATCAATGCCCTTCAGCGGCGTTCCCGACATTTGCGTCTGCTTCAAATCACAGTCCAGAAATTGGGTCGTCATGAATTTCGCTTGTTGGAAATCCGAATCCTTCAGGTTGCAATGGCTGAATAACACCTTTTCAAAATCCGTCAATCGAAACGAGGCATAACTCCCGCTGCACTCCTGAAACCACACATTCCTGAATGTCGCACTCCCGAAATTCATCCCCATCAGGTTGCATCCGATGAATTCCACCCGGTGAACGATGGCCCTGTCAAAGTCCACATTGGACAGGTTGCAGTTCACGAACCGGACATCCGTCAAATCCAGTTGCTCGAAGGAAATTCCCCTGAAGACAACATTGTTGAGCACGCACTGCCTGAACGTCAAATGATCGGCCTTTTGATCTTCAATCAGGCAGTTGTTCACGGAAATCAGGACAAATGCATCATCGTGGACAAGGTGAACGCCCGAAAGGTTCATTTCTTCCAGGGATTCGGGAATTTTCGGTGGGGTGATTTTCTCATTCATGACAATCCTCCCTTTTCCAGAGGCTCCTGAAAAAAACCTGCTTTGCCAACCCAGCTTATTATGGGAGAAAAGGATTTGAAATGCAAGAATCAAGGCCACCCGACATGACCGTCATCGTTTCACAGATCCTGCACCTAATCAGGCACGAACCCGCCGATCAAGTCGAAGAAATCGTTGAGAAAGGCTGTGTCAACCGAGTTTTCAAAGTGAACGCGGAACATGGCGACCGCATACTCCGGCTGAGGGAAGATCCTTCAGCCTTCCAGGAATACCATAAGGAGAAATGGTGTCTGCATCAGGCGCAAAGGGCCGGGATTCCTTCTCCCGGCGTGTTGGCCATTGGAGAACATCAAGGCATTGCCTACATGATGGAAACCTGCGTGCCGGGTGTAAATGGTCATCTCCTGCCGGAACAGTCCCTGCCAATCTGGCAAAAGATTGGACAGTATGCCCAAAAAATACACCAGATCAATGTTTCAGGATTCGGACTTGATTTTCGATCTGAACCGGAAGAATCCTTTTGCAACAGCTTCACGCCTACATGGAAGGCGCACGTCGACTACAATATCAAGAGCCTAGTCTGTGAAGATCCGCTTGTCAGGCTTGGCGTCTACCGTGCAGATCAATCCGGCCTAATCACTTCCATCTTTGAAGAATTGAAATGCGCCATTGAATCCGGACGCCTCAGGATCGGACTGAATCACGGTGATCTTTCCCCCCGGAACCTGATGGTGGCGGCCGACGGAACCATGGGCCTGATCGACTGGGGCTGCGCACTGGCCCATGTCGCACCCCATTATGACATGGCCTGTCTGCTGAAAGGCTGCCTGCTCGATGGCAACCCTTCCACTGCATCTTTCGAGGCATTCCTCTCCGGCTATGGAATTGACAGCAAAGAATTTGAAAACATGAAGGCGGATATTCACCATATCATGCTTCTGGATGCGTTCGACAAGCTAAGATGGGCCATGGACCGGAGTCCATCGGATGTGGAGGCCTTCACAAAGATCGCGTGGCAGGTGCTTCATTTGGCAATCATGATGCAAAGACCTTGACGAAGTTTTCCCGGCAGGCCTCATTTCCCAATCATGGCGTGATACTCCTGCAAAGACTTTGGCGCAGGTTCCACTCCACCGGCTTCCACCATCGTGCCGATGCCCTTCGCACTGGCAAGGGCGGCGGCCATCGTGGTGATATAAGGGATTTTCTTCCTGATGGCGGCCTTTCGAATGTAGGAGTCGTCATGCTGGCTGCGTTTTCCGACCGGGGTATTGATGACCAGCTGGATTTCACCGTTCGTGATGCTGTCCGTGATATTGGGACGCCCTTCATAAAGCTTCTTCACGGCAACCGCCTCGACCCCGTTTTCCTGTAGAAATCGGAATGTGCCGTCGGTGGCCATGATTTTAAACCCGGCTTCCGCGAACCGCCTCGCAACATCCAGGGCCTCCTCCTTGTCCGGATCGGCTACACTCAGCAGGATGGTGCCCGAAACAGGCAATGGAGACTGCGTGGCTTCCTGAGCCTTGAACCAGGCTACACCGAATGTGTCCGCCATGCCCAGCACTTCCCCGGTTGAACGCATTTCCGGGCCGAGGACGGGGTCGACTTCCTGAAACATGTTGAACGGGAAAACGGCTTCCTTCACGCCAAAATAGGGAATTGCAGCGGCCCTCAGCCCCGGTACGGGGGACGGTCTGCCTGTTTCCCCTGCAAGCATGACTTCGGTGGCGATTCGGGCCATGGAGAGATTGCAGATTTTCGACACGAGCGGGACGGTTCTGGATGCGCGCGGATTGGCCTCGAGCACATACACCTTGCCCTCGGCAATGGCGTACTGCATGTTCATGAGCCCGACAACGCCCAACTCCTTCGCAATCCTCCGGGTGTAGGTTTCAAGGGTCATCCTGTGCTCCGGCGAAATGCCGACCGGCGGGATGACGCACGCGGAGTCTCCGGAATGGATGCCGGCCAGTTCGATGTGTTCCATGATCGTCGGGACAAATGCATCCTGGCCATCCGCAATCGCATCCGCCTCCACTTCGGTGGCCTCCCGCAGAAACCGGTCGATGAGGATTGGCCGATCCGGAGAGACCCCGACAGCGGCGGTCATGTACCGGCGGAGCATCTCCTCATCCCGGACCACTTCCATCCCGCGACCGCCCAATACGTAGGAAGGGCGCACCATCAGCGGATATCCAATCCTGTCGGCAATGGCCAGCGCTTCATCCATGGACACGGCCATGCCGGATTCAGGCATCGGGATCTCCATTTTTTCCATGATTCTGCGGAACCGGTCACGGTCCTCGGCCAGGTCTATGGTCTCCGGCGAGGTGCCCAGAATGCGGACGCCTGCCTTTTCCAGTTCAGCTGCGAGGTTCAGCGGAGTCTGGCCACCGAACTGGACAATGACGCCGAGGGGTTGCTCCTTTTCATAGATGCTCAGGACATCTTCGACTGTGAGCGGTTCGAAATACAGCTTGTCTGAAGTATCGTAATCCGTGGACACGGTTTCCGGATTGCAGTTGACCATGACGGTCTCAAAACCCATGTCCCGCAGGGCGAACGCGGCATGCACGCAGCAGTAGTCGAATTCGATGCCCTGTCCGATCCGGTTCGGACCGCCACCCAGAATCATGACCTTCTTCCGGTTCGAAACCGGGGTGCTGTCCGGCGCATTATAGGTGGAGAAATAATAGTAGGCGTTCTCCACCCCGCTGACCGGGACGGGTTCCCAACCTTCCACAACGCCAAGGGCTGTCCGATTTTTGCGGATTTCGTCTTCCGGGACCTTCAGGAGCTTCGACAGGTATTTGTCGGCGAACCCGTCCTTCTTTGCCTGAACCAGCAGCGAATCCGGAAGCGTTTGGCCGGCATATGCCAGGATTTCCTCCTCCAGTGCCACCAATTCCCTCATCTGTTCGAGGAACCAGGCCTTGATGTAAGTGAGCCGGTACAGTTCATCAACGGTCGCGCCTTTGCGAAGGGCTTCATACAGGATGAACTGGCGTTCGCTTGTGGCTTCCGTCAGCATTGAAAGCAAGTCTTCAAGGGACCTTTCATGAAAATCCTTCGCAAAGCCGAGGCCGTATCGGCCGATTTCCAGGGAGCGAACCGCTTTCTGAAAGGCTTCCTTGTAATTCTTGCCGATGCTCATGACTTCCCCGACCGCGCGCATCTGCGTGCCAAGCTTGTCGATGGCTCCCGGAAACTTCTCGAAGGCCCAACGCGGGAACTTGACCACCACATAATCGCCGGAAGGCTTGTATTTGTCCAGGGTGCCTTCCTTCCAATACGGAATCTCGTCCAGCGTAAGACCTGCCGCCAGCATGGCGGAAATCAGGGCAATCGGGAACCCGGTGGCTTTGGAGGCCAGGGCGGAGGAACGCGATGTGCGGGGATTGATTTCGATGATGACCACGCGTCCGGTGACCGGATCGTGTGCAAACTGCACATTGGTGCCGCCGATCACTTCGATGGCCTCCACGATGGAATAGGCGTATTGCTGCAGGCGCTCCTGCAGTTCCTTGCCGATGGTCAGCATGGGCGCCGTGCAAAAGGAATCGCCCGTGTGCACGCCCATGGCATCCACATTTTCTATGAAGCAGATGGTCAAAAGCTGGTTCTTCGCATCCCGGACCACTTCGACCTCGAGTTCTTCCCAACCCAGCACGGATTCCTCCACCAGGATCTGGCCAATCAGGCTGGCCGCGATGCCCCGGCTGGCAATTGTCCGCAGTTCCTCGATGTTATAGACCAGGCCGCCTCCGGTTCCACCCATTGTGTAGGCAGGACGGATGACCACGGGATATCCGAGTTCCCGGGCAATCTCCTCCGCCTCCGATACCGTATAGGCCGGCTTGCTCTGCGGCATGTCGATGCCCAGTCCGGCCATGGTTTCCTTGAACGCAATGCGATCTTCCCCGCGTTCGATGGCATCCACCTGAACGCCTATCACCTTGACGCCATATTGTTCCAGGACCCCGGCTTTATTCAGCTCCGAACAGAGGTTCAGGGCCGACTGTCCGCCAAGGTTCGGCAACAGGGCATCCGGACGTTCTTTCGCGATGATGTCAGTCAGGCGCTTCACGTTCAGAGGCTCGATATACGTGACATCCGCCGTTTCGGGATCCGTCATGATGGTCGCCGGATTCGAGTTCACCAATACGATTCGGTAACCCAGTTTGCGCAGGGCTTTGCAGGCCTGGGTGCCGGAATAGTCGAACTCACAGGCCTGGCCGATGATGATGGGGCCCGAACCGATGATGAGGATGTTGTGGATGTCCATCCGCTTCGGCATATGATACCTCCGAAAAATGAATTTAGTGCAATATGATGGTATCATATGGAGGCCGATATGAATAGATATACATTTTACTGCATATTCATCCGAGCAGCAGATGCTGCAGCCATGCCCTAAATCCTTCTCAATGCCCTTGCCGAAAGGACCAACTCTTGAATCTCCGGTGCCAGTCGTTCATCCTGCCACTTTCTTTCCGCCTCAAGCGACATCCCCGCACATTTTACAGCTTTCAGCGCATACCAGGCAGGTTCCAGAGAATGATCCGCCATATGGGCTGTTGCCACGGCGTGACCAACAGCACGTGCTACAGCGATGGCAGCAGGATTCGACTGCCCGTCTTTCACTGCGTCAGCATCCGGGTCCAAAAGCTCATTTGCAGCCGCGATTGCGCCCAGGGAAGCTTTTCTTGCTTCTCCAACCGATGCTTTCCCTATTTTCCACTCTCTGGCGACATGCAGCGCGTAAGTCAGCCTTGCATCCATTTTCTCTCCAAAAAGCGGCAGCACATGCTCCGCGCATTCGCAGGCCCATT
>JANYKF010000328.1 GCA_025361665.1 Clostridiaceae bacterium | reverse complement strand
GAGCACATCCGCGCCGGCCTCCGTCACGGCCCTGACGTTGGCCAGGCCGATGCCGCCATCGAGATGAATGGCGGTTGACAGCTTTTCGCGCCTGATTCTTGCGCGCAAAGCGATAATTTTTTCTGTCATGGCGGCTATATAGGATTGCCCGCCAAAGCCGGGATTCACCGTCATCAGCAGGACCAGATCCACCAACGGAAGGACATGGTCCAGGACATGCAGGGGCGTGGCCGGGTTGAGCGAGACCCCCGCCAGTTTTCCGGCGGAACGGATTTCCCGCAGCAGGCGATCCAGATGCACGGTGGCTTCCGCATGAACCGTGATGCTGTCCGCACCGGCCTCCGCGAAAGAGGCGATGTGCCGTTCCGGATCCATCACCATCAGGTGAGCATCCATCGGAAGACGGCTGCACCGGCGGATGGCCGAGAGCACAATCGCTCCAAATGAGATGTTCGGCACGAATCGGCCGTCCATGACGTCAAAGTGGATGCGATCGGCCCCGGAGGCTTCAATCAGGCCTACCTGCTCTCCCAGCCGTGAAAAGTCTGCTGACAGGATGGATGAAGAAATCTGCACCATTTGACATCTCCTTGTGATTGACCTTGTCGTGAACTCCCCAACTGAAGCAGCTCAAGGCTGTCGAACCTCACTTGTAGCGGTTTTCATGGCGTTGCTTCAACTCACCGTAAAAACGGGCGTAGGCATCGTACCGACTTCGGGCAATGAGGCCGGCTTCCATTTTGACCTGCACCGCACAGCCAATCTCTTTCAGATGGCTGCATCCAGTATACTTGCATTGTTCCAGTTCTGGAAAAAATTCCGGAAAGTACTGGTCAAGCTCTTCATGACCGACCGAATCCAGCTGATAGCTGCTGAACCCGGCCGTATCGCAAAGCCAGCCATTTCCAGGCATCGGCAGCAGCTCCGCATGCCGGGTCGTGTGTTTGCCGCGCTGGATTCTTTCACTGAGCAAACCTGTCTCCATCCTGTCCGCTATGGACAGGGCATTGAGCAGAGTGGATTTCCCCACGCCGGACTGTCCGGCCAAAGCCGCCGTGCTGCCGGCAAGGGTGCCCGCAAGTGTTTCCATGCCTTCTCCGGTCTTGCAGCTGATCGTCACCAGCGGGTATCCGCTGGCTGCATAATTGGATGTCAGCGCCTCCACCTGTCCGGGTTCCGCGAGGTCGATCTTGTTGATCACAAGCAGTGGGCGGATATCATGCAATTCGCATGCAATGAGCAGCTTGTCGATGAGCGGAAGGTCCGGGGGCGGCATGGATGTCGTCAGCACGATGGCCATCTGGTCCATATTTGCGACTGGCGGGCGGACAAACACATTGCGCCTGGACAGGACGGAATCGATGAAGCCCTGTCCGGGTTCGCTGCGGTCGGCATCCACCAGCACCCGATCTCCGGCGATGGGCACGATTTTTTCACGCCGAAACAATCCTTTTGCCTTGCATGTGATGCGTATGCCCCGTTCCGGCAGCCATACCTCATAAAAACCGCCGACTCCCTTGACTATCATGCCTTCCGTCAAGACAGGCGAACCCATCAGCGGTCCTCCTGCAGTACCAGTTCACCATTGATGTAAACCAGCACGGTAATGCCGCCGCCATCCGGAATCGGCACGACAACGGGATATGGGAAATCCGCCCGATTCAGCTTCACATCCATCAGAAGCGTATCGACCGCAGTAGCCCTGTTTCGCACCACAACAGTAAGCTGTGCGGTTTCTCCCGTGACTGAGGCAGGCAATTCCACCGGGATTGTCACTTTTGCCTGGATCGGTCCGCTGTCCGTTGGCGGCGGAGGCGTGGCGGTGGCGGAAGGACCCGCCGTTGCTGACGGACCCGGTGTTGGCGACGGACCCGGTGTTGGCGACGGCGTGGGAGTCGGTGTTGCAGCCGGCGCATCAAAGGTGATGTCGACCGTGGTTCCTTCCGGGACAAGATCGCCCGGTGTAATCGACTGGGACGTGACCAGCCTGCCCGTCACGTCCACATTGGCCGGGAGGATGCTGCCGACGACCAGTTTGTATTCCACAAGCTTCGCCTCGGCCGCTTCAAAACTCAACTGCGTCACATCCGGCATGGGGACCTGCTTCTGTTCCTTGCCCAGACTCCAGTACAGGATGATGGACGAACCCCTGGGAACAGACGTGCCCGGAATCGGGTCAAGGCGGATGACGCGATCCACTTCCAGATCATTGTTGTATTCCGACTTCTGCTCCACGACAAGGCCATATTGGTCTTCGAGTTCAAACAGGACTTCCGCAC
>JANYKF010000319.1 GCA_025361665.1 Clostridiaceae bacterium | reverse complement strand
GCCGGGTCGTGCCTGATCCTGCTGGATATTTCCGATCAGGTGGGAAACGTGCAGGTCCCGGTTCGGATTCAAATCGAGGAGACTCGCCTGGAAAAAGCGGACTTCACATTTGAACTGCTGGGCTATTCGCCTGTTCCCGGGTTCATGGGATGCGAATACGGGGACGGGAAATATTTCAAAATCGAAGAAGCCTATTACAGAACGGCTTTCAGTCACGGAATGAATGTCAACACAGTGCCTTATCTGCAGAGCGGGGATGTGCACCCTGGTTATTGTCCAAGGTTTGAAATCAGGGACGACATTCCCGCAATTACGGACTGGGGAGAGTGGGACAAGCACTTCAGCCGGTATCTTGATGGAAGTTACATCAGATCGGAAGCTGGCAGGGATATTCCCGTCACGCATATGTTTGTTCCAATCCACGAAAACTGGCCTATGCCGGTATCAAGGTATTACAAAATCAAACCGTCCACCAGGAAGTACCCGGACGTGGTGAATGAATGCTATCTGAAGAACACTGACATTGAAAATGATTTTTTGCCTGGATATCGGGAGGGAATCAAGAAAATCTTCAAAGAGTTCATCTGGCATATTGATGAAAAAGGGTGGACGAACACGAAATTCGTATGGTATCTGAACAACAAGCATTACTGGAAGGACCATAAATATCAAATGGACTGGATGAAGGGCTCCGGCGCATCTTCCTGGTGGAATCTCGATGAGCCTGTTGTCCTGATCGACTGGGAGGCTGTCGCGTATTACGGGGGCATCCTCAAGCAAGCGCAGGAAGAAACAGGGTCAGGTCAGAATATCCTTTTCCGCGTGGACATATCCAAGTATCATTCGCAGTTCGGCTTTCTGGATGGCCTGCTGAAGATTGCCTGCCTCAATGCTGTTTCGTTTTCCCTGACGGAAGATACCGCACGGGCACGAAAGGAGAAATTTGGAGAAGAATACTGGAATTACGGGCACATGAGCGACATCCGGAGCCCCGGAACGGAATCGTGCGTAAACATCATCAATGTGTACCTGAAGGGAGGCACCGGCTTCCTTCCCTGGAACAATTACGGCACGGACAAGGCATATGACATTCCGACGGCAACAGCCGGATTTTATCCGGGCAATCGATTCAATCTGGATGGACCTGCGGTCAGCCTGCGGCTGAAAGCGGCCGGGAAAGGCCTGCAGATGCTGAATTACCTGCAGACACTGAAATGCAGGTACGGTTACGATGATAGGCAGATGAAATCTTTCGTGAATTCGTTTCTCAACCTGGACAGCAAATCACACCAGGTATTTTCGGAGGATGCAGGGATGTTGAAATATGCGACCAATCCTGTCCGGAACCTGGAAAAAATGAAAAAGGCCATCATGATGATGATAAAGGCGCGGGAGCCTGGATAATGCCGGATTGAGCATTGCGGTTCAGCATTCGCATGAAATCCCGGATTTCCTCTTCAAACAATCTTCCGTTTCATCCGTATTAATCCCGGATTTCCTCTTCAAACAATCATCCGTTTCATCCGTATTACAGCAGGCGGGACCGGAGTTGCACTTCACGACTGGCACGAAGTGCTTTCGGGAGCAACCGGATGGAGGCTTGCACGGTGAAACAGGATGTCATGCATTTGAAACCCACATTGGGCAGGCTCCTCCACGAGAACCGCCGCCATGTCGGCTGGCTTGCAGCGGCCATGTCGGCCGGCATGTTGGGTGCCGCCACACAGGTCGGCTTTGCCTGGGCCATCCGCGGATTGACCGGAGGTATTGTGGATGCGCAATTCGCCGGATTCACGCAGTGGCTGGCGGGCATTGGCATGCTTTTCCTGTTGGCAGCCATGACTGCAGCCTTGAGTCGCTACCTCGCGGGCCGGTATGCGAACAACGTCATGCGCGACTTGCGGCGGAAAACAGCGGACCAGCTCATCCACGTTCAGTTGCCTTCCCTGGAAAAAAAGTGCTCTGGAGATTTGTTGTCGCTGCTGGGCAATGATCTGGGTCAGATCGGCCAATATCTGGAGGATCATCTTCCCGGCATCGCGTTTCATGTCGCGTGGCTGATCCTTGCACTCATTTCGGCCATCATCCTGAGCTGGGAATTGCTGCTGCTGTCTTTTGCCGCAGTCCCCCTCATCATGCTTCTGGTTTCGGCTGTCGGAAAACCTGTGCAGGGACTGACCGCAAGGCAGATCGAGGCGCTCGGGGCGGCGAACGTCATCACGCAGGATGTGGTCTCCGGCCAGGTGGAAGTGAAGGCCTTCGGGCTTCAGGCCTGGCTGCAGAGGCGCCATGACAGGGCTGCGGATGGATGGGTGCGTGAAGGGGAGGCTGCTTTGAAAGCCCGTGTCCGCATGGCCGTGACCAATGAAATGAACGTGTTGGTTCCAATCCTCATCATGGGCGGCATGAGCGCTGTTTTTGTTCTGAACGGGCGGATGACGGCCGCCGATGTGATCGGGTTCATTTCCGTGAGCAACGGGCTCATCAATCCGCTGATGGTGCTGGGTCAGATTTTGGGGGAAACGCGAAAAGCAGCCGGAGCGTGCGAACGCCTTTGGCAGTTGTCGGATATGCCGGTTGAGCGGGAAAACGGACTGGATTTGCCTTTGGATCACATGGCCCCCCTGGTGGAGATGAAAAACCTGTCCTTTTCATACGGCAGGGAAGATACGGATGGCAGCAGTGCGCGCCAAACCGTGTTCGAGCGGTTCAACCTCACCATCAGGAAAGGCGAGTCCGTGGCAATCGTCGGCGGAAGCGGAAGCGGGAAAAGCACGCTCCTGAAACTGATCTCGGGATTTTATACGCCGGAAGCCGGCGAAATCCGTTTTGGAGGCCACCTGCAGAAGGAATGGGCCCTGCCTGCCATGAGGCGCCACATGGCCCTGGTGCAGCAGGAAACCTTCCTGTTTCCCGGCACGCTGAGAGAGAACATCGTCATTGGCGCATTGGGGGACAGGTCAACCGTGTCGGATCCCGAGGTTCATGTGGCGGCTGACATCGCGCAGATCACCGGTTTCATCGGTCAATTGCCGGAAGGGTACGATACGGAAGCCGGGGAGCGGGGTGCCAGGCTCTCGGGAGGTCAGCGCCAGCGCATCGCGATCGCGCGGGCAGCCCTGCGGGATACGGAGCTGCTTCTGCTGGATGAACCGACCTCTGCCCTTGATACCGCGACCGAGCAGGCCGTGCAGTACGAATTGGAGCGGCTGACGCAAGGCCGCACTTCGGTTGTCGTGGCCCATCGACTGTCG
>JANYKF010000293.1 GCA_025361665.1 Clostridiaceae bacterium | reverse complement strand
GCGGCAAATGCCGCCGGACTCATTTCGGCATTCCCTGAAAGAGCGCACACCCGGACTCATTTCACCATTTTCTGTACAAGGCTCCTGCGGTAGGCCTCGCTCTCCCAGTTGTGGATGAAATCCACATCAGCGGGCGACATGGTTTTCAATGTCAACCCGACTCTCCTGATGGTCTTCATCACCCATACATATCCCAGAAGAGTTTCCTCCATGGCCAGCGCCTCACTTTCACCCGCATGGTACCGGACAGAGCCGCCTTCCGCATCCGGAAACACTTTGAGTGAGGCTGGTTCACCTATCATGCCGCTGTTGAGGTAAACCAGCTGATCAGGATACAAGGGATATCTTTCAAAGAAATCCACATCAACCTTGTTCTCTTTCAGAAATGCCTGTACCAATGGGGTGGCAGACATCAGCAAAGGAGCCGCCGCTGAAATCGACCCGACCATCCCGGTAACATCAACCCCCTCAACCGGTTTTACGGAGGGTGCCGGATACGGTTCCGTCAGCTTGTAATAATTCAGAATCCGGCTATTCACTTCTTCATGAAGCTGGAGAGCGGTATCCGCATCATCCCCCCAGACGATCAGGCCGTGGTTTTCCATGAAGATGATGTGGGGATCCGCTCCTGTTGCCAACTGCATGGCCTCGCGTCCGGCCTTGATTTTCAACGTCAGGCAAAAACCGGGGTTGATGTACGGAACCCAGAGGGCTGGAAAACCGGCATTCGTGAAGAGTTTCGCCATCAGGTCCCGTCCCTCGGTGCTGCAGCAGAGCAGGTTCGCCTGCACGGCATGCGTGTGGATGACGAAGTTGCCGAGTACCGCGTGAAATCCTGCCTCCACGGAAGGCCGCAACCCTTGGGGCCCGTACCCCTGAACCACGGCCCCTTTTGCAGCGATCACGCTTTCCTTCTCGAAATCACGGTCCTCGCCAAGGTCCACACGGGCATACCATTCGCGGATGGCTTTCGCATCCACCACCACATAGGCGGCATCCGGTTCGATCTGGTTCAATCGGAAACCGGACGCTTTCACGGCCATGCATCCGGCCGAGAGCTTCACTGACGTATTCCCGCCTCCGCCTTGAACATAATCCGCCCTGTTCCCGACGGTTTTCGACATGCGGACATATTCCCGCAACAGCTGGCTATCATTCATAAGCTGGTTGTCATTCATAAACCTGCTCCCTGCACGCGCTTGCGCAGCACTTCCCGTTCATAGGTCCCTGCAAGGTCCACCCAATCCGTGCCCACCGGCACTCCGGACTGCAGGCAGAACATGTCCCAAACGGCCGCAAACGGCAGCGTCTTGCATTCCTCCAGCAACGCCAGGCGACGACCGTAATCCCCTGCCGATTCCGCCTCGCGCAGCAGGTGCGTCGGTTCCAGCATCGCGATGAGCAGTGCCTTCTGGGCGGCGCGGGTGCCGGTGACCCAGGCCATAATGCGGTTGATGCTTCCGTCGAAAAAGTCGAGTGCGAAATAGATGCGGTTGAATGCATCGCAACGCTTCACTTCCTGGGCAAGTGCCAGCAGGTCGTCATTGAGGATCACCACATGATCACTGTCCCAGCGGACCGGCCGGCTGACGTGCAGCAGCAGATCCTCCGCGAAGAGCAGCGTGGCGGATATCTTGTCGGCAACGCTTTCTGTGGGGTGAAAGTGGCCCATGTCATAGCAAATCGTCAGGTTGTTCTTCAAGCCGTAACCCATCACGAACTCATGGGACCCGACCGTATAGGATTCCACGCCAATGCCGAACAGCTTGCTCTCCAAGACGTCAATCAGGTGCTCCCGATCGTATTTCGTGGCGAACACCGCATCCAGCGCGTCTTTCATGCGCTGCCGAAAACCAAGGCGATCCGCCGGCTGATCTTTCATGCCATCCGGAAACCAGATGTTCATGACGCAGGGAGAACCCATCTCTTTCCCAATATCCGCGGAAATGGCGCGGCAGACTTCGACATGGCGGACCCAGAACTGACGGACATGTTCATCCGCGCTGGAGATGGTGAATCCGGAAGCGGCCATGGGATGGCCAAAACAACTCGGATTGAAATCCACACCCACGCCCAGTTTTTTTGCCCAGTCGATCCATTTTCGGAAATGTTCCGTCTTCAGCTGATCGCGCGGAACAGAGACGCCGTCTGTTTCCGCGTAGATGGCATGGAGGTTCACCCGGTGCTTGCCGGGAATGAGGGAAAGCGCCTTCTCATAATCGGCCCGCAGCTCATCCCCGGTACGTGCCGCACCGGGGTAGGAACCGGTGCTGAGAATGCCGCCGGAGGTACCGCCGGCATCGGTCTCGAAGCCCCGGACATCGTCCCCTTGCCAGCAGTGAAGGGATATGGGCTGTTTTGCCATGTTCGCCAGGGCGGTTTCCGTATTGACTCCAAGGGCGTCATACCGCTCCCTGGCCCAGGAATAGGCTTGCCGGATACTTGCCTCGCTGATGCTGCTCATGTGAAATCCTCTCTCTCTGGGCACGGAGCCCAATACCTGCCGTAACCAATGTCTGACTCGGCATATTTCCTGATGCAAACATTTGATTCTGGTGTAAAAAGTCGATTTTCGACTTTTTCATGCAAGTTGCATTTTG
>JANYKF010000206.1 GCA_025361665.1 Clostridiaceae bacterium | reverse complement strand
CACGCGAATCGTCCTGGCGGGAACGGTGCAAGGTTCCCGCTTCCAGCGCGTGGAGTGTTTTGATGAGCGTGGCAGCTCCCACAACGGACAGCATGTCATGCAGTTCTCCCGCGGTCATGTCATCCGGGATTTCCACGATTTCTTTCAGAAGCATGTCTCCGGTATCCAGCCCGACATCTGTGTACATGGTTGTGATCCCGGTTTCACGCTCTCCGTTGATGATGGCCCATTGAATGGGCGCGGCTCCGCGCAAGGACGGCAAAAGCGATGCGTGCACGTTGATGGTTCCGAATGCCGGAATATCCAGCAGGGATTTCGGCAAAATCTGGCCGAACGCGCAGGTGACAAGCAAGTCCGGCTTTACCTTGCGGATGGCTTCCACCATTTCCGGTTCGCGATTCAGCCGTTCCGGCTGTAGGACAGGAATCCCTGCGGCCAATGCATATTCCTTGACTGCCGGCAGTTTGATTTCCTTGCCGCGGTCACGCGGCTTGTCTTTCTGCGTTACGGCAAGAACAACCTGATAGCCGTTCCGGACCAGCGCATCCAGACTGGGCACTGAAAATTCCGGGGTACCCATGAAAACAATTCTCATGCTGCATCACACCTCTTCCGGATCCTCGAGTTCGGCCGGATCCACGTAGCGAATCACCTTGTCTTCAAACAGAATACCATCCAGATGATCAATCTCATGGCATAATGCCCGTGCGATGAGTTCCTCGCCTTCAATCCGCTGCAGTTTTCCATGTCGGTCCAAGGCCTCCACAACAACACGGGTCGGACGCTCCACGATTCCCTGGATGCCCGGAATGCTGAGACATCCTTCCGCCTCCGTTTGAACGCCTTCCTGTTCAATCAGGACCGGATTGATGAGATCGATGACCCCATCGCCAATGTCGATGATGGCGATGCGCCGCAAAAGTCCAACCTGAGGGGCGGCAAGTCCAACCCCGTTGGCAGATGCCATCGTCTCCGCCATGTCATCGAGCAGTGTGATGATTTTCACTGTGATCTCACCGACATCCCGGCTCCTTTTCCGGAGGGTTTCATCCCCTTTTTTCAGAATATTCCGAATCGCCATATTCCACACCCCCGATATCAATGAAACGAAAAATCCCGCCCACTGGAAATCCGGTGCACGAGAGGGAACATCCTTTTCAAATTATACCATGGAGCCCGGATCGATATCCACCACAATGTCCACATCCATCACGGCAAGCGGTTTCTGCAGGGTGTCCAGCAATGCCGTGAGGACCTCCTTCAATGCCCGGGTCTGGGCATGACGCGTCAAAATGCGCATCCTGTGCCTGCCGGCCAGCAAGGGGATCGGGGCGGGCATGCACTCGGAAACCAGCAGCCCGTTGTATGCTTCCGCCTGTTTCCCAAGAAAATCCACAGCATTGCGACCGGCTTGCTCCAGCATGTCCGGCAAAGCCGCGGAAAGCATCACCATTCCGATATGGCAGAACGGCGGCAGCCAGAGCTTCTGCCGCATGGCGGCTTCCTGCCTGTAAAAACCCGCGTAATCGTGCGTCAGAACGGCTTGCAGGCTGTAGTCATCCACATTGTACGCCTGAATGACCACGCGTCCCGGTTTTCCCGCGCGCCCCGCACGCCCGGCTGCCTGCGTGAGCAGCTGGAATGTGCGTTCGGACGCACGGTAATCCCCTGTCGACAGCATGGCGTCAGCCGACAGGATGCCCACCAGCGTGACATTCGGGAAGTCATGCCCTTTGGCCACCATCTGGGTTCCAACCAGAATGTCCGCTTCTCCGGCACGAAAGCGGTCCAGCAATTTCCGGTGTCCCTCCTTGCCGGAAGTGGTATCCAGATCCATGCGCACCACGCTGTAGTTGCCGATATGTTCTTCCAGATCCTGTTCCAGTTTCTGCGTACCCATGCCGACCGCTATGATATTCCTGCTTCGGCAGGACGGACAGTTTGGCGGCACCGGCTCCAGATGGCTGCAATGATGGCAGACCAGGCGCCCTCCGCGATGCAGGGTCAGGGAAACGCTGCAGCTTGGACAGCGCACCAAGTAGCCGCAGTCGCGGCACAGCATGAATGCGGCAAGCCCCCTGCGGTTGAGGAAAAGGATGGCCTGCTCTCCCGTTTCCTTGACAAGTGCGAGTTCACGCTCCAGCAAAGTGGAAAAATGGCTGCGGTTTCCCTTCGCCAGTTCATCCCGCATATCCACCATCGTCACGTGCGGCATGGGTCTTCCGGCCACCCGGCTTTTCAGATCCACCCTCAGAATCTTACCCTGCTCCGCGCGCTGGAAAGTCTCCAGGGAAGGCGTCGCGGATCCGTACAGCAGGAGGGCTCCCGACAGGTTGCACCTTGCACGCGCCACAAGCCTTGCATCGTACCGCGGATTGTTTTCCGCCTTGTAGGCGCCTTCATGCTCTTCATCAATGATGATGGCGCCCAGGCGGGCCAGCGGGGCAAAAACAGCGGACCGCGCACCCACCACCACGTCAAGTTCTCCGGAACGGATGCGGCGCATTGATCGTACCGTTCACCGATGGACAGACGGCTGTGAAGAATCGCGACCCGGGAACCGAACCGCTCCAGAAAGCGTTCCACCGTCTGCGGCGTCAGCGATATTTCAGGGACCAGCATGATGGCACCGCGTCCCCGCTTGAGGCAGGCGTCGATGATGCGAAGGTACAGTTCGGTCTTGCCGCTTCCCGTCACTCCGAAAAGGAGGGCTTCGGAAAGACCCTCCGCTGGATCGCCCGATGCGTTCTGCGCGTCAAGCAGCGGTTCCAGCTGCCTGAAGGCG
>JANYKF010000194.1 GCA_025361665.1 Clostridiaceae bacterium | reverse complement strand
CGTTGATAAAACAAAGCACAATTCCCTTTTCTTTCATATAGGTCACACTCAGAAGAACATCCAGTATCTTCCCATCGACCCTACGGTGCCTAGTCTCAAATTTATCCCACCCCTTGATCATGACAAACTCAAAATGAGCTTTGGTCTGGATTTCCGACTCGTTGGCTTCGATATCATTGACGTGCATGGACAACAAGGCTTCCCTGGAGTAGCCGCTCATACTGCAGTAGGCATCGTTCACTTCCAGAAATCTGCCTTGCGTATCGACAACCCAAAAACCATCCATGGAAGTTTGCGTAAGTTTCGTATATCGTTCTTCATATTCCTTGATCCATTTCTCGGATAGTTTTCTTTTGGTGATATCGACAAATAATGTGGCGAATTCTCCGGGTGCCGGTCTATACGCATTCACTTCGTAATACCGATTCAGATCCTTTGAAAAATTCTCAAAGTGTATCGGCTCTCCTGTTAAGGCCACCTTGCCATAGTCTTCAATCCAGGATTTTTCCACGCCCGGAATAATCTCCAAAACCGTTTTTCCAATAATGTCTGCCGCCTTCAGACCCGTCATTTGTTCAAAAGCCGGATTCACGGTAAGAAACCGATAATCAACCGGATTCCCATGCTCATCGCAAATAATCTGATGAAGGGCGAAAGCATCAATCATCTCCGAAAAGAGCGACTTATACTCATTCTCGGATTTTTCCAGGTCTGATTCTTTTTGTTTGCTTTCCGTGATATCCTGAAGCACGCCAAATATGATTTTTTTCTCCCTGTCATATTCCGCAACAGAATGCACCCAGAGAATTTTTTTGTCATTCTGACGGCATATCTGGTATTCAACGTCATAGGGCTCGCCGTACTCTATCAGCCTGTGCCTCTTTGGAGCCAGGATTTCTCTGTATTGCGGAAGCCGTAATTCCAGAACAACTTCCAACGGCCACACGGAACCATCCAGCCCATAAATGTTGGAAGTCCCTTTTGATAAATGAATCATTTGGTCTTCAACGTGGTACTCCCAATAACCAAAGCCTCCGATCACCTCAGCTTTTTGAAACTGTTGTTCCCTTGCACGCAGTGCCTCAGTATTCAATTGCCGCTCTGTTATGTCTATGATAAAGCCATCAAGGCCTATTACATCATTCCCGTCAAACACCGGCTTTGAAGAAAAAGAATGATAACCCAGGGAGCCATCTTTGCATCTTCGACTGAATATCCCTGTTGAATAGTCTGGATTGCCTTTCATGATTTCCTCAAAAAATGTCGCTGCCGCTTCTCGATCCTCTATTTGTTGAATGACCGAAAAGTGCTTCCCAATGACTTCCTCAGCAGTGTCATACTTGTACAGCCCGACCCAGGCTTTGTTGACATCCTGAATGATCCCGAATTTGTCTATGTAAAAATAGCCGACATTGGTTTCCTGAACAATTGTTTTATAACGTTCAATATCTTTCGAATGTGAAAGCGCTTCAATACCGTGTTGTCCAAATTCTTCAGCCATTTGCCCATCAGTCACATCTTGATTCATATTTTCGCTCACTTCCTGCGTATTCATACTATGATTCTGGTGTAAATACTCGCTTTTGCGAGTATTTATGCAGGATGTCGTTGACATCCTGCATATTGAAGGCACATTTTGTGCCTTCAATATGCAGGATCACGTGATTCGGTGCCATGCAACGGCCGGAGCCGTTGCATAATGCAAGTTGTGAAACACAACTTGCATGAAAAAGTCGAAAATCGACTTTTTACACCAGAATCATACTGTGATTCACATCATTATTCAAATAAAGAATCCTCGATAAAGATCTGCTCATTATCATGATCTCTTCATAACCGGAAACATACATGGTTTTTACCACGATGCTCATCAATTGAATCAAATAAGCTCACGTGGGTTTTCCACGACGCGGATCAGTTATATCACTTTTCCGCAGAGTGTTTTGCCTGCCAACTGCATTTCACTTTTTTGCAATATTCTTCAAATCATCACCCGCTATGCGGTACACAGTCCAGTCTTCCATGGGTTTCGCACCCAGTGACAGGTAGAAATCAATGCTTGGCCTGTTCCAGTCCAGGCACCACCACTCAAGCCGCCCGCAACCCCTGTCTACTGCAATTCCTGCCAGATGGACGAAAATGGCTTTCCCATACCCTCTATTTCGATACTGAGGCAAGACAAACAGATCTTCCAGATAAATGCCCGCACGCCCAAGAAAAGTTGAAAAATGATAAAAGTACAATGCAAAACCGATTTCCCTGCCATCCAACATGGCAAACAGAACTTCAGCTTTCTTCTTTTCGAATATCCATTCCCGCAACAATTCTTCTGTTGCAATGACCTCATTTAACATATTTTCATAGATTGCCAATTCTTTGATGAAATCCAGAATGATTCCCGAGTCACTCTCATTGGCAAATCTGAATGTCAGATCATCATTCATGGTATTCCCTCCTGAGTCATCCTCATTGGCAGACTTGAATGTCAGATCATCATTCATGGCGCTTCCTCACGATATGATTTGGAAGGATGACATGATTCAGGAAACAAATGCCGCATTATGGAATGGAACCCTGAAAGCTTTACGCAATCAGGGTTCCATGTGGCAGGAGAGTAGGGGCTCGAACCCTAGACCTACGGTTTTGGAGACCGCCGCTCTACCAACTGAGCTACACTCCTACGGCTTTGCACATCGGATAAATGCACTGCAAGAAGCTGCACGCATCCAACCGACGAAGTTCAGTATACAACAGCCGCACAAGGAGTGTCAACCGTTTTGAGGAAGTGCATCACGGCTGTGAATCACGGCCGTGCGTCACGACTCCAATAGCATGGAAGGCAGGCGCGCAATTCTCAACCAGCATCCTCAATTGTTCAGCTTTTTTGATCAAAGTGGCCTCATCGACGCCTGCCAGGACGGCACTGCGAGATGGAGCAGGCAGCCATCAAGGCAGAGGCTCTTCCCGTTGTGATCCACATGGTTCAGGAGGTTATCCGCGCAATGCTTTCCGATTTACCCATTGATGCGCCTTCCCTTCAGGTAAGCTTCCAACATCATGAATCGACACCCTCATCCAGTTTCTTGTCGGTCTGTTTTCCATTATCCGGATTCTTTCCTTCGCAAGCCGGGCCGCATGCCTGCAGAATGGCTTTTGACAGCTGATCCGGGCATGATGTGCGTTTTTGCCCGCACCGGATCCCTTTCAGGATTTCCGCCACTTCAGCAGCCGGTCGGCCTTCAACAAGCTTTACAACGGCTTTGAGGTTGCCGTCGCATCCGTCTTTGAACCTGACATCCCGCAAACACCCGTTTTCCAATTTGAACCTGACTTCCGTCGAGCAGGTGCCATGCATCTTGAAACTGTGCGTCATGTCAGGTCTCCTTTCCGTCCGGCCTCGCCGTGAGCCTGTGGATGGGATGTCCCAATCCGCTGAATTTCACCTCGTATTCGGTCATGATATTGCCTTCGGACAAGGGTTCCGCATGAAAATCCCGTGTGATGTTGTCCATCTTCCATCCGGCCTGTGGAAAGGATTCCAGGGAATACTCAAAGAAATCCGCATTGTCCGTTTTGAAATGGAGTTCGCCTTTCTCAGACAGCACCATCCGGTACAAATCCAGAAAGGAACGGGATGTCAGCCGTCGCTTTTCATAACGGACTTTTGACCACGGGTCGGAGAAATTCAGATGGATGAGGTCAATTTCACCCGGGGCAAAGCATTCACCAAGGATTTGGGCATCCATGCAGATAACGGCCAGGTTGGTCAATGACTGTTCCGGAATATGCCCGACCATCTGGGCAAGCACGGATGCGAACCGTTCTATGGCGACAAAACCGGCCTCCGGATGTCGGCTGGCCATGGTGATGATGAAGCGGCCCCTGCCGGATCCGATTTCCACATGGAGGGGTCCGGACACATGGAGGTGTTCCCGCCACTTCCCCTTCATGGCGGTCGGGTTGGCAACATGACAGGCGCTGCGGGCGATGCGATCCGCGGCATCGGGAATACTGCGCATTCTCAAAGGCTGGCTGCCTCCTCTATGTCATGAATTCGTCTTCGTTACCATTCGTGTGCTTGTTATACATGACCACACTTGAACTTGCCTTCATGGGCATGCCCAACGCAGGGACACCGAATCATTTTACCAGACGCCAGCCTCGAGGGCAATCAGCGGTTGCGGGCAATCCAATAACTGCAATAACAACACATGCGGGGCAATCAGCGGTTGCGACCCTGATCCGCATCCTGTACAATGGTCAGGGAACATATGTTCCGAAAAGGAGTCCCGACGTGGCGGCTAAGAAAAGACCTAAAATGGGGGAATCGGATAAAAAGACCCGCAGGAACAGCGGCACAAGCACTGACAAGAGCATTGGCAAGGCCATCGGTAATCCAATCGGCAGGGCTAGCGGTAATCCAATCGGCAGGCCGAGCAGCAAACCCATCGGTGTAAAGAAAAAACGTTCGGCCGCAACCCTCATGGATCTGGTGGCCGACGAACTCTCCGAATCACTGGCCGACTTGCAGGATGCGGGTCCCGTTTCCGACTTACCCGTATCGGCGGCCGACTTGCCATTGCTCAAGGCTTCCGTTCGCAGCCTGGTTGCGTTCTCGCTCCCGGATGATACCGCCTGGACCTATGTTTCCTATGCAGACATGAGGGAAGGAAGCAAAACCCATGTCCGCCTGCAGCAGCAGCTTTCCAATGCCGGACAGTACCGGGCGGAAGTGCCTCTCGCCCACTCCTGGGAGGTACTGGACCGCATCATCGAAGTCAGCGGACGGGTGGACGGCATCTTCAACCTGGAAACACTGCCCACCCTCCATGAAATCAAAAGCACTTCCATCCCCCTGTCGGATATCCCGCTGGCGGGCGTTCCGTCGCACTGGGCCCAGCTGCAGTGCTATGCCGCCATGCAGGCCGAGGAGAGCGGGGCGGACATTGTTCCCGTGCGACTGAGTTACGTGCATCGGCAGGATGGAGCCGTCAGGGACATCGATCGTGTCTTCACGCGGTCGGAACTGACAAGGATCATGTCGGACCTGCTCAAGCCTTATGTCAAGCGGGAAAAGGACCAGGCCGCGTGGCGCGAGAAACGCAATCTGTCCATCCGGACCATGGAACTTCCCTTTTCCAACGGGTTCCGGAAGGGGCAAAAACTGCTGGCCTACAATGTATACCGGTGCATTGGCGACAACCGGCGCCTTTTTGCGCAGGCACCGACCGGAACGGGCAAAACCATGGGGACCCTCTACCCCGTGCTCAAGGCAATGGGAGAAGGCCTGGTGGACCGCATCTTCTATGTGACGGCGAAAACCACGACGAAGGCCATCGCGGAGAATGCCGTCGCCCTTCTGCGCGCGAAGGGACTGCGCTTGAAAGTCCTCACCCTGACCGCCAAGGACAAGATGTGCCTGATGGCCGTGAAAAATTGCGACCCGGCCAAATGCCCGTATGCCGAAGGCGTTTTCACGCGGATGCAGCGGGTCAGGAAAACCC
The DNA here is from genome assembly GCA_025361665.1 of Clostridiaceae bacterium. Taxonomy (GTDB): domain Bacteria; phylum Bacillota; class Clostridia; order DSM-8532; family DSM-8532; genus JAEWSN01. The sequence goes on along the minus strand of JANYKF010000194.1, from coordinate 152 downwards.
TTCTCCGGTCTCATGACGTCTTCTCGCGCGACTTGATCTATGAGACAGGCCTGAAACACGAAATATGTCCCTTTGAGCTGAGCCTCGAAATTTCACTTGGGTGCGACCTCATCATCGCGGACTACAATTATGTGTTTGACCCGAGAGTCTAC
>JANYKF010000161.1 GCA_025361665.1 Clostridiaceae bacterium | reverse complement strand
TGACATCCTGCATGTTGAAGGCACATTTTGTGCCTTCAACACACCAAATCACGTGATTCGGTGCCCTTTCGGCGGCATTTGCCGCCGGATGCATGCAAGTTGCAAAATGCAACTTGCATGAAAAAGTCGAAAATCGACTTTTTACACCAGAATCAAGAATGATTCCCATATAAAACGTCGGTTTTCGCAATTGCGGGTTTACATGAGAATCAAGAACGGATTTCCGAAAGGGATGACGTTGAAGCGGAGGATTCATGGCAACCATCCTCTCACTGGGAATCGAGGTTTTTCTTAGGGCCGGGCAGATGCTGGGGTCCCTTCTTCCTTATGTCCTGATCGGGGTTGTGCTGGGCGAACTCCTGAAGTTCACCTCCTGGACCCGGATGGCCCTCTCCTGGATCCCGCGGGGCCGCATCCTTTCCGTACTCATTGCCGCAGTCATCGGAGTGGTTTCCCCGCTGTGCACTTTCGGGACGATTCCGGTCGTCATCCAGCTGTATCGTTCCAAGGTTCCGCTTGCTCCTCTGGCAGCCTTCCTGTCAGCATCCTCCATGATGAACCCCCAGTTGTTCTTCTACACTTTGGGTGGAATCGGCCTTGAGATGGCGGTTGTGCGCCTTCTCGCCGTCCTCCTGTTCGCGGTACTTCTGGGATTGATCCTGTACTGGGTTCCGGATGGAATCCTTGCCAGGCAAACCATCCAGACGGTAATGCCCACCCCGGTTTCCCCTTTGATGAAAACACGCAGTTTTTCCCTGCTCTGCCGGAACAGCCTGAAGAGTCTGGAATATGTCGGTTTCTATGTGGTGATCGGCGTACTGGCTGCGGCTTTCGTGGAAATCCTCTTCCCAATCCAATCCATGCTGGCCCTGTTGAAGCCCGACAGATGGGAAGCCGTCCTGCTGGCCGACCTGCTTGGAATTCCGCTGTACGTGTGCGGAGGGGGAACCATCCCGCTTGTTTCATCCATGCTCCAGGCCGGAATGGCGAAAGGGGCGGCGCTCTCTTTCTTCCTGGCCGGCCCTGCCACGCGGATTACCTCCCTGTCGGCCTTGTCCGCCATCCTGAAGCCCTGGTTCATTGCGGCTTTCACTTTGTCGGTGGTCCTGTACGCATTCGTGGCCGGCGTGCTATATCATTGACTCATAAGAAAAGGAGGCGAATCCTATGACGGACGATCCAAAGACAAACAATTCAATGGCAAACCATCCAATGAAGGGTAAACCAAATAAACGCCGCATCATCCTCTTCACCTTGCTGGGCCTGATCCTGTCCTGCTGGATCCTGACCCGGTTCATCCCGCTTTCGACGCTGGTTCCTGCCGGCGGGAGTTCAAGTGAAGCCCTTTTGCCGGGTACTTCATCCGCCGCCCTGGATTCTGATGGTTCTCCGGCGGATGCAAGTGCTGCCCCCACCACCCCGGTACCCGTTTCACCCAAATACGACGATCCCATGCTGCGTGATCCGAATCTTCCCACACAGCCACCCCGGTCATTGGTGGCTATCGCCCAATCCACCAGGAAGACTACCGCAGAGCTGAATGAAGACGATATTCTCGCCCTTGTCCGGAGTGCCATTGAACAAGCAGGCGGCCTGCAAGACATCATCCGAGACGGAATGACTGTCGTCCTGAAACCCAACCTGGTCACGATGAACGACTATGCCCTGCCCGATTGGAAAGGCAAGCCGCTGAACCCGCTTGCCAACGGCACCACGACCGATTACCGGTTCACGAAGGCGGTGGTGCGCTGTGTGCGGGAGCTGAACCCGAACGGCAAGGTATTGATCATGGAAGGATCCGCCCAACCGACGAAAGCGGTCATGAAGGCTTTGAAATACACCAAGGAATTCATCCCCGGCGTGGATGAATTCCTTGCGATCGAGGAAGACAGCGGTGCCTGGCAGGACTTCAAATCCGACGGCCTGGTCAAGGTGCTGCTGCCGCAGGGAATCCTGCATCAGGAGTATTACCTCAACAGGAAATACTTTGACGCGGACGTGCTGATCAGCCTTCCCTGCCTGAAAAACCACTGGAGCGCCGCTGTCTCGGGCGCCATCAAGAACACGGGCATCGGAGCCAGTCCGGCCAACATCTATGGCATCAGCAAGAAAGAAGTCGGCCGGAACAACATGGTGGAGCATGACGCGCCGGAAGGGGATCTCCACCAGTGGATCCACGATTTTTATCTGTGCCGCAAGCATGATTTCGTGATCATGGACGGCCTCCAGGGCATTCAGAACGGGCCTACACCCAGTCTCGCCATGAGCGGGACCACCGATATCGCGCAGGATCAGATGAATATGAGGATGGTGCTGGCAGGGCGCGACGCTGTCGCAGTGGACACCATCGAATCCCTGGTCATGAACTGGGATCCCCAATCGGTCGGGTACCTGGAAATGCTGGGCGCAAGCAAGGCCGGCAATACAGATGTGTCAAGGATTGTGGTTGCGGGCAAGCGTGTCTCCGAGGTGCGGAAAGACTTTAAAGGAACCAAACCCGCTGCCGGCGGGAAGAAAATCGCTTCAAAAAAAGCACCCGCCCTGTCGATCACGTCATTTGCAGCGGCGGATGGGAGATTATCCCTGAGCCTCAATGCCGGACCGGAAACCGTGAAAGTGGAAGCATATGCGGACGGGAAGCTCTGCGAACCCGTCATCACCTCGTCCTTTGACAAATGCTCGGTTCAGCTGCCCGGAAAGACTGCCACATCCATCGAGATCATCGCCTATGACCGCTTTCTGAACCAGACGGCCGTCAAGCGTGCTTTTCCATGAATTTGACGGATGGTGTTATATTCCCCCCCTGATTGGGGTAAATATAATTGACAGCAGTATATTGACCTCCATTTTCAAGGGGATTCCTTTAGCCGAAGCGCACATGAATTTCGTCATGACAGGGTACGGAAAAACGGAAAGGACAAAAAATTATGAAAAAAGTCCGATGGATTGCTATTCTTCTGATTAGTTTGACATTTGCTTTTTCCGTCATTTCCAGTGGAGCGACCTATACGGCGGCTCCTTCAAAAGCGACAGTGCTTATCAATGGCAAGCCGGTCGCTTTTGAGGCATACACAATCAATGGCAACAATTATTTCAAGCTCAGAGATTTGGCTTTTGCCCTGAGCGGTACGGAAAAATCCTTTTCCGTCACATGGAATTCCGAGAAAAACAGCATCTTCATTGCACCGGGCAGTAATTATAAGCCAGTTGGAGGAGAATTGGCCCTTTCCCCATCCCTGCTTCCGAAAGCTGCAAAGACCACCTTGTCAAATGTATATGTCAATAACATTTATTCATACTTTACGGCCTATGGCATCAGCGGCAATAATTACTTCAAACTGCGGGACGTGGCTGAGGAATTGAACTTTGGCGTTGCCTGGGATGGGGCGGCAAAAACCATTCGGATTGATACGGCCAATGAATATGCGTCAGATGACGGCAAGAGCATTCTTACCAACGAGACCAGTTTTGCGGGAATCTATCCCATGCCTTTTGAACCAGGCTATTTCAAGGGGTATGACAATCCACAAGTTGTCGCCGCCATCGGGGATGTTTCCGTTTCAACGGACCCGAAGAGCATGACATTTTCATATCCGCTGGATCCTTCTATTTCCCGGACATTGATGGTGAAAAACAATGGCTCGGAAGAAGTGTATTTCGAATATAATCCATCCATCAGCATCTCCGAATTTCAGGCGCAATACTTCATCAACCATCCCCAGCCCTTCAGGTTTTATCTTCAACCGGGACAAACACAGCCCATCCGGCTTCTTTATGCATTGAATCTCGGGCCTGAAAATAAAGGAAGGTTATATGCGCCCATTTCCGTTGAATGCATCGTGAGAACCCTGGCGAATGCTAGTGATCAAAGAAAAACCATCAAACTGGACAATTATGTCCAAATCGTAGGCATTCCCGGAACCAGTCCACCAACAAGCCCCTATATGGCGGATCCCAATGAGCCAGCTGCCAATGCCACCA
>JANYKF010000158.1 GCA_025361665.1 Clostridiaceae bacterium | reverse complement strand
CATGGAAATGTCCTCCTGTTTCGCTGGATTTTCATGAGCATGCCGAGCTGCCCCAAGCTGCGCATGCCGAGCAGGCGAATGCGGCTTCACCATGTCTGCAGGCCAATCGGCTTTTCATCTGAAGGATATCATATTTTTCCGTGTGCAGGAAGCAATTTGGGGAAACTATGTGATATGCTTTTGGTCGGGAGGGATGCAAATTGAAGTATAGGGATTACTATGAGATACTCGGCGTGAAAAAAGACGCAACCCAGGATGAGATCAAAAAGGCTTTCAGAAAACTTGCGAAAAAACATCATCCGGATGCGAACCCGAACAACAAGAAATCCGAAGAGATGTTCAAGGAATTCAGCGAGGCTTATGACGTACTGAGTGATGCGGACAAGAGAAAAAAATACGATGATCTGGCAAGTGATGCCCGGTTTCAGAACGGATATGATTTTGATCCCGCCCAAACCAGGTACGGGAATGCGCGAACATCGCAGAGAACAGCCTCGGAGAATGATTTCAGTGATTTTTTCAATGCGTTTTTCGGTGGGAATTCAGCCGGGATGGGCGATATTTTCGGGCGGGGGGCGTCCGGAGGCAGGCAGGCGAGGTCGTTCGCCCAGGACGGGGCAGACAGCGATGCGGAAATCGACATCGCCTTGCAGGATGCGTTTCACGGTCACGAGAAGAAGGTTGTCCTCAGGAGCGGCTCATCGGAAAAAACCATTTCCTTTAAAATTCCAGCCGGCATCCGGGCGGGAGAAAAGATCAAACTGGCCGGACAAGGCGAAGCGGGGATTGGCGGCGGCAGGAACGGAGATTTGGTCATCAAGATCAACCTGCTGGAGGACAGGAAATTCAAAATGGATGGCCTCGACCTGGAGTCGACGCTTGAATTGCTGCCCTGGGATGCCGCATTGGGCAGCGAAGCGGCGGTAGAGACCATAGACGGGAAGATCATGATTTCGACGCCGGCAGGCATCCAGACTGACGGGAGAATCCGCGTGGCTTCCAAAGGATACAGGGACATGCATGGAAAACGGGGAGATTTCTATCTCCGCGTGAAAATCGTGAACCCGAAAGTACTGGGCAAGGAAATCAAGGAAGAATATGCGAAACTGAAAACGCTATGCAAAAGCTGACTGACGGTTTGCGCAGTCCAACGTGATATCCGTCATGCAGCCAGCCTGCCCGGATCACCCTGTCATCCGTCATGCAGTCAATCTGCCCGGATCAACGAGGCGTACCATCGGCCTCTTCCGAGACAACGATGCCGTTGCTCACGCGCAGCACCAGCTTTCCATCAAGCAGCCGTTTTAGATCGTCTCCAATCAGCGCTTTTCGCCATCCTTTCAACAACGGGCTGTCATCCTCCTCGCCGGATGCGAGCTGCTCAAGGTCGGATTGCGATGCGAGCAGCGACGGGGCAATTCCGTGTGCGGCACTCAGGGTTCTCACCAGGGCAGCCATCAGTTTGACTACGCTGTCAATGTCAACAGCCGTTTGCGGCCTTCGCTCCATTTGCGGCAGCTCGGAGTCGGGTACGGACAAACCCTTGAGGACCGCTGCCATCAAGCCGCTCCCCCGATCTCCGAGCGAACGCAAATCGATTCCCCGGATATCGGCAAGCGCATCGGCATCATCCGGTTTGCGGCGGGCGACCTCTATCAGCGATTCATCTTTGATTATCCACTGGCGTGGAAGGTCGCGGCGCCGGGCATCGCGCTCCCGCCACGCGGCTGCGGCCCGGAGTACGGCAAGCTGGCGGCGGTTGAGGGATGAGGCCCGTTTGATTTTCCGGTAATACTCGTCGGGGATCGATTCGTAGGCTCCGGGAGCGGAGAGCGCCGCGAAATCGTCGGCCAGCCAGGCCAGGCGGTCACCCGGCTTCAGAAGGATGCGCAGCTTCTCGTACATCGGCTGCAGGTATGTCACATCATCGAGGGCATACGCCACCTGCTTTGCCGTAAGCGGTCGTCTGGACCAGTCCGTATAGGACTCGGATTTGTCGATGCGTACACCCAGCAAGTCCTCCAACAACCGCGCATAGCCGATTTGAGAAGGAAACCCGGCCAGGGTGGCGGCAACCTGCGTATCGAACACAGGTGCGGGAGAACGTCCGCAGAGGCGCGTCAGCAGCTCCATGTCCTGATAGGCGGCATGCATCACCTTCAGGATGCGTTCATCAAGCAGGATGTCGACCAGATGGCCGAGGTCGGTCACCTCAAAGGGATCGATGATGGCCGAAAAATCGCCCGTGGCGACCTGCAGGAGACAGAGCCGTGAATAGTACGTTTTGCCTGACAGGAACTCCGTGTCGATGGCGAGGATGCCTGCACTTCGCGCTGCGGCCGCAAACACCGAAAGATCAGTTGCATTGTGGATATGCAAGGGTTATGTCCTTTCTGGCGTTTAGGCTGGCCATCAAAGCAGGACTTGTGTTTTCACAAGAATGACTGGGCGGGCATTCGTTTTGAAATGCAACGAGTCGGGGGGGCTTCGACAGGCTTGCCTTTACCGATGGCAGGTTACCTTTGATTCTACACGAACAGGCAGGGCTGTCAAGTTATAATGAAATCCTGTGAATGCGTCCAAGTCTGCTGGTTTATGTTGTTTGAACGACGCATTTATAGGGTAGAATGACAGTATGCAAATCCCGTGGCCTTGTGAATTCTCAATTTGAGGGATATTTCTTTTTATCATGAAACTGGAAGCAACGAATGTCTGATCGCAAGTGGACGCTTGATCAGACGGGAGCAAGTAGCGTAACCGGCCTTGGCCGGTTTTTTTGTTTCTCAAATCGGGATTCCCTGTTTCCGAATGGTTGTTTCGATCCGCTTATTGGACGAAGTCAACGGATCTATTTTATACCCGGAGGTGTTTCAAATGGAACAGATGACCAAGCAGACCGAGACCCGCAACACAAAACATGACAGCAACACCGCACAACGCATAACCGGCATCATCTTCGCCGTAATTGAAGTGTTCCTGGCCTTTCGGCTGATATTCAAAATACTGGGAGCAAACCCGGATAATGGGTTTGTGCGCGGCATCTATGCGATCACCCAACTGCTGGTCGGGATTTTTGAAGGTATATTCTCCACTGCGACCACGACCGGCGCGGAAACCCGGGCGATACTGGAACCAGCGACCCTGATTGCAATGATTGTCATCGCCCTGATCGCATGGGGCGTGAACAAGATGATTACCCCCCGCACGACCAATCGCGTGGAGAGCACCCAGTTTACGGAACGCGACAACCAGTTGAAATAGTCAGGAAGGGGAAGCATCATGCCGAATATGGACTACAGGCAGCACCGTGAGACCTTAAGGCGAATCGCCCATCTGGCCATGATGGAAAGGGGGCTGGTTCCCGATTTTCCTGCTCCCGCCCTTGCCCAGCTTGATGCCATCCTCGGGCCGGCCGCAGGGGAAGGGGATTCCATCCGGGACCTCAGGAATCTCCCGTGGTGTTCCATCGACAATGAGGACTCACAGGATCTGGATCAATTGACTGTCGCCGAAATGATGCCGGACGGATCCGCAAGAATCCGGATCGCCATCGCCGATGTCGATGCCGTTGTGAAAAAGCAATCGGCACTGGACGAATATGCCCGGCAGAATACTTCCTCGGTTTATACCGCGGCGGAAATCTTTCCGATGCTGCCTGAAAAACTGTCAGAGGATTTCACTTCCCTCAAAGACAAATCGGACCGCATGGCCGTCGTCCTTGAAATGGTTCTCTCCGCCGAGGGGGTTATGCGGTCTTCGGACATTTACCGCGCCACTGTCCGCAATCAGGCGAAACTTGCCTACAACAGCGTTGCAGAGTGGCTGGAGGGTAATGGGCCCATCCCGGTGGAAATGAGTGCGCTTGAAGGCCTGGATGAAAACATCAGGCTGCAGAATCGGATGGCCGTGAAGCTGAAAGCGTTCCGACATCTGAACGGGGCACTGGACCTCGACACCATTGAAGTCCGTCCTGTATTCAAGGGGGACATGCTCACGGACCTTGAAGACGAAGGGAGCAATCGCGCCAGGGACATCATCGAGGATTTCATGATTGCCGCCAACGGAATCACGGCCCGGTTTCTCGAATCGAAAGGATATCCTTCTCTGCGGCGCGTGGTCCGTGAACCGAAGCGTTGGGACCGGATTGTCACGCTCGCGGCGGAATACGGGGTTTCACTGCCTCAGGAGCCTGATTCGAAAGGTTTGGAACAGTTTCTCGTATCTGAGAAAAAAGCAGACCCGCTGAGGTTCCCCGATTTGTCCCTCAGCATTGTCAAGCTGCTGGGTGCGGGGGAATATGCGGTTCAGATTCCGGGAAGCAGCGTGGCGGGTCACTTTGGTCTTGCCGTCAAGGATTATGCGCACGCAACGGCGCCAAACCGCCGGTATCCCGATCTGGTCACGCAGCGTTTGTTGAAGTCTGCGCTGGCGGGCATGCCCGCGCCATATGGAATCGATGAACTGGATGAGCTTGCCATGCACTGCACAAGGGCGGAAGATGCAGTGAAAAAAGTGGAACGCCAGGTTGCGAAGTCCGCGGCGGCCTTACTGCTGGAATCGAGAATCGGGGAAGTGTTTGACGCCATTGTCACCGGCGCGGCAAGCAAAGGCACCTGGGTCCGCCTGATGCGCCCGCCTGTCGAAGGAAGGCTGGAACGCGGATATGAAGGCATGGAAGTCGGTCAGCGGCTTCGCGTAAAGCTGATCAGCACGGACGTGGAACGCGGATTCATCGACTTCGAGCGCATCAAAGATTGATTCTGGTGCAAAAACTCACATTTGTGAGTTTTTGTGCAGGATGTCAGAGACATCCCAGGATGTCAGAGACACCCCAGGATGTCAGAGACACCCCAGGATGTCAGAGACATCCCAGGATGTCAGAGACATCCCAGGATGTCA
>JANYKF010000116.1 GCA_025361665.1 Clostridiaceae bacterium | reverse complement strand
CTCTGAAGAAAATGACCGGCAACACCGATGGCGCCATCACCGGCTGGGCGTTTACAAACAGCAGCATCCCGGTTGTCCATCACATGACCGGGATCACCAAGTCGGTCCTCACACCGATACCCAATGTATATCAGGCCGGGCACTGGGTCTACAGCCCGTCAGGACTGCCGATATCCATCCTGACCGGAAAAATCGCCGCCGACCAGGTTCTCAAGAACCTGAAGTGATATGGGGGAAAGGCCGGCAATGAGTGTTCCGGCAGTTCGGTCACCGGACAACTGCATCAGTTCGGTCATCGGACAACTGCATCAGTGCCGGTCATCGGTTCATTACGCCAGTCCGGTCAGTTTCAGGCTGATTGCCCAGATGCGCTTGCCCAGCTTTCGGTCGAGTGCGTGGGCAGCCGGCTTTTCTTCATTCGTCAAATGGAAGAACCGCCCGCTGATCGTGCTGAGTTCCGGAGCCGAGGCCAGGTAGCCGATGGCTGTTCCCGAGATGGCCGGATCCTTCAAAAATAACCCGACGACATGGTGAGTGAAGAAACGGTAAAGCCAGCCGTTGTTGTTCCCGATGTTGGTTTTCACGTCTCCGGGATGCATGGCGTTTATTGTCACGTTTGTCCCACGCAGCAGATCGTCATATTCCCAGACCGTCAGCAACTGTGCCGTCTTGGAGGCGCCGTACGATCGAAGACCCGTATAATGACGCTTCCGCCAATCCAGATCATCCGGATCCAGGCCGTTGAAGCGGTGCCCCTCCGAGTTCACCTGGATGATGCGGGAAGGAGCACTCTCCTTCAGCCTGTCCAAAAGCAGACAGGTCAGCAAAAATGAAGCAAGATGGTTGACGCAGAAGACGGTCTCAAAGCCATCCTTTGTATATGTCCGGGTTGTGGAATGAAGTCCGGCACAGTTGATCAGCACGTCGATGCGCGGGTATCGGCTGATAATGGTTTCAGCGGCCTGACGGACCTGGTCCGGATCCCTGAAATCGGCGATGATTGAGTCGATGGATACGCCCGACTTTCCCTTGATTTCCTGAGCGACCCTCTCGGCTTTTTGGGCATTGCGCGAAATGGTGACCAGTTGGGCGCCATGGCTGGCAAGGCTCTTCGCCGCCTCGAGGCCAACCCCGGAAGTCGCCCCGGTGATCACGCAGACCTTCCCGATCATGGACGCTTCGAATGCCTTTTGAGGAGCCTTTCGGTTTTTGAGAAACATCAGTTCATCCGGCCATTCCTGTTTCATCCGTTTGTCCTCGCAACTCCAGGGCGTCATCCGAATTCATCTGTTTGTCCTCGCATCTCCAGGGCGTCATCCGATTTCATCCGTCTGCCCCCGCTACTTGATGCCAGCATCCGATTTCATCCGCAACGTTGAGGCGTCATCCGAATTTTTTGTGCATGAAACGTCTGTATCCTCTGTGAAACCACGGGATTCCATTGAAAATATCTCCCCACAGGTCATAATAGTCGCGCTGTTCGATGATTCTGCCATCTTCGTGGAATACGAGTTTCGTGGCCCCGAAGATCGGCGTGTCCGGAAACTTCTTGAATGACATCGTCATTTTCCAGTCCATCAGGACCACCCCGCCGTCCTGCGCAAACGAGAGAATCTCCATGTGGAGATTTTGGCACCGATCTGTCAACCGGCCGCACATGGCCGTGAATGCAACGATTCCCTTTACCTGCTGGATGGAGTCCTGAAAGACAATGTCAGGATGATAGTATGGGAAAAGATGGGACCAGTCAGGTTTTCCGTCCGTGTTGTAGGTTTTGGACCATAGCTGCAGGATCGATTCCTTCGTGAGGGCCAGTTTCGTGCTTTCATCATCAGGATTGAAAGAATCGATTCCTGTCATCGGTGAATCCCTCTCGATGCCATCACGGCATCATCTTTCCATACCGGTTTTGCAGTTCTGACAAATTCATCCAGGATTGGTGCCACGCATGGCAACACCTTGCGCAATTACCTTATTATACTGTCATCCATATCGGCAAACAGTATAATAAGGTAATTGCGCAAGGTGTTGCCATGCG
>JANYKF010000113.1 GCA_025361665.1 Clostridiaceae bacterium | reverse complement strand
GATGGCACCGAATCATATGATTTGGTGTGTTGAAGGCACAAAATGTGCCTTCAACATGCAGGATGTCAGAGACATCCTGCATAAAAACTCACAAAAGTGAGTTTTTACACCAGAATCATATCATACATGTGATACATTTCGAAAAGCCATTTCGCATAACCTGCATCCCATGACCCTTTCATTCGATAAGCGGTGTTCCATGAAAAAGGATTCCCCCACCAATGAGCGTTCATGAAGCGTGTGGTCTTCTTGTGCCACATCCAGATTCCCTGAACCCCATATGTGAAGCCGGCTTTGGCCCCGGACAAGGTGCTTTGCCACATTGCTTTCCTCACATCATATTCGGTAAACCGCTCTTCCCGATTTTCTCCATTGAAAATTCCTTCATAACACGGTTCCGAATTGATGATTGGTCTTTTGATTCTTTTTCCGTAAAAATGCATGGCAACCCGATATGTATTTTTATGGTCTCTGCGATCATGACCTGACTGATACATATAAAAATCAATCAAGGGGGAATCTGAAAAGACATCGGGCAAATCCGGTTGATTTCCTGCGATGTGCATGGATGTCAGCGATTGTGGGAAACGCTGCTTGACTGTTTCCAGAATCATCATATAAGTTGAAACGGTGATCTCCGAACCGAAATTGGTATCTCCACTGATGATATATATCGGGTCAAAGCGTAAGAACACGCTGAGTATATATTCCGTGTACGTTTTTACAAGCTCCAACGGCATTATCCACTCCTCATCAGGTGGATAGGTTTGCGTATCTTTGACAAAGCATAGCCACATCATTACCAATGCGGGCGTAAAGCCTTTTCCGACAGCCATTTCCACCATTTTTCCCGCCCTGATGAAATAGTCCGGATTCATCTTGTAGAAGTCATACTTTCCATTTTCCTTCAAAGCATAAGGATGGATACCTATCGTTGATTCGCTGCCGTCGTTGATGATGGCAGGACGCTCATCTGCAATGTGTTGAACCCTTGTGATTTTCTATAGTCAAGATATTCATCCCATTCATCGAATGAGGCATTGAAAAACACATTCCAGCATGTATCAGCCAGTTAATACCATGGCTGGCCATCCTTCAGGAAATAGTCATCGGATTTTGAAATCGAATACCTGCTCATGGGTCCTCCTGCATCATTAGGATGTCTCCCCGGTTTCAAGATACCTAATTTGTTCCTGAGATATCACAAGATCTCCTGCGCCGAGACTGGCATTCAGCTGATTCGGATTTTGAGAGCCAACGATGGGAATTGTTGCGAAAGGCTGAGAGATGAGGTACGACAAGACAACAGCTTCCACGGAAACCGTAAGATCTGAAGCGAGTTCCACGGCCCTGCGCTGTCTGCCAAGATTCACAGGATTGAGATAACTGGCTTTTTCCCATTCCTTTAAAGCCGATATGTCCCCGTTCTTCACTTTTACAAAGAAACCACGCGCCTGGGAAGTGAATGCCATGACGGTCATTTCAGCACGATTGTAAAAATTCCAGGATTCTTCATCCATCATTGCAATGGTCGGATCCGTCATGGCTTCCGGATTCAAGTCTGCGAGGCTATATAGCAACTGACTCGCGACGAATGGAAGAAGCCTATGTTCTATTGCATAATCGTTGGCCTCCCGGACGCGCTTGGTTGACCAGTTTGAACAACCGAAGCTGCGGATTTTCCCCTTTTCCCGCTCACCGTTCAATATGTCAATGATTTCACCGGCCGGAACATTCGGGTCGTCGCGATGGAGCCAGTATATGTCAATACATTCGGTCATCAAATACTGCAGGCTTTCGTCGAGATCTTTCAGGATTTCTGCTTGTGACATTCTGGGGACATGCATGCTCGAAAGATCCGGATGAGCACCTTTAGTCGCCAGCAGCAGGCTGTTTCTGTTGCCGCGGTCCTTCATCCATTGCCCAATGGTCTTTTCACTGAAGCTTTTTTCGCCCGGCAGCCAATTCGCATAAACATGCGCAGTATCAATCATGTTTCCGCCGCCATCCATATAGGTATCCAGCATCTTGTAAGCATGCTGCTTGTCGATGATGCTGCCGTAGTCTGCCGTGCCAAGGCAAATGACAGAGGGCGTCATGTCTGTTCCGGCAATTCTCCGATAAATCATAAATGCCCTTTCACACGGCAATGGTCAATATTTCAGCATGTGCAACAAAACCCGCCAGATGAGGAGTCATTTATAGATGGCTTCTTCTGTAATGATGCCGCCATCCGGGTAGAACTTCCTGCATCCATCCGGAAGCATCAGTGTCAGGGGTATGCCGGCAGGCGATTCCACACGGATATGGAAGCAGAGGTCATCATTTTCCCAAGATACATGAACCGGACCTTTGGGTGTCGTCACAAGCCCCCTGCAGGACTTGAGAGATAATATGCGGGGTGTGACGGTGATGCCGTTCCATCCAGGTGCGGTTGGGCTCGCGCCAAGAAAAAAACGTGTGAATTCATAAAGCGGCAATGCCCCCCATGCATGGCAGTCACTGCGGGGTGAGACTGCACCGTCCGGCACCTCCGGTATGGTTGTCAACCCATTTGGCAGCAAGGATTTCCAGAGTTCCCATTGTTTTTCTGTCAGATCATAGGCTCCGCACCGTTCTAAAGCACGAAAGAGAAAGAATTGCCATGTAAAGGAGCATAGGGCAATCCCTTTCTTCTCAAGTGCCCTGGCAAGGATGTTCAGACCCTTTTCGCCGACAGCCAGACCAGTGAGCACGGCATAAACTTGCGCATGCTGTGAATATTCCGGAAAGCCGGGTCCTTCCATGTATAGTCCGTCCTTTTCATTCCAGCAGTGCAGTTCAACTGCCTTGAGGATGGACTCCGCGCGCTGTCCGTACTCTTCTGCAACACCGGGACGATTGGTCGCAGCGTATATCTTGGCACCTGCCTGAAGGGCGCAGGCATACATCAGATTGTGGGTGGTGGCCGGACCTGCGGCAGCGGCTGGGGTACGCCCAGCAATCTTGTCCCACTGGTCCACCCAGTCTATCTGATCCCAATATCCCAGATTTTCAACCAGGCTCAACTTTCCGATTTTTCTGTGGTACCATTCCAATATGGCATCCACGGTTGCCCGATAACGTCTCGCGACGGATGCATCCCCTGTCTGTTGATAGTACTCCAATACCATGAATATCCAGTGAAGGGAGAATGGCGGGATTACAAGGGGCTCCTGCGTGGGGAAACGAGCCTGCAGCATTCCTTCGGGCAATAACGAACTGTGAAAGTCCTCAATGGCCCGGAGTGGCATGCGGAGGTCCCCGCTGGCCATATAGGTGAAAAGGATTTCCAGCCTCGTATCCTGAATATACTGGAGCTGCTCGTAATACGGACAGTCTTCATATGTTTCGTGCATGCAGTGTTCCAATGTGCGCACACTGATATCCCAGAGCTGTTTCACCCACGGTTGATCCGCTTCAATCCGGGAGCGGATCACGAGCGGATAGCCAGTTTCGCGGAAAACTGGCATCTCCAGCGTCAATGCATCACTGTCAGTCACAACCTCGATGCGTATGAATCGGAATGTCCTGAACCAGAAGGGTGAATAGCTTTCCTTTCCACCTCCTGGGAAATAGGTATCCTCATGGCCGACTATCTCATAACTCTCCCAGTCGTCTCGCCTGCCTTTGCGCTTTGTTTCCCTATCCATATAACTTTCGGCGTAGCGAATCGTGATCTGGGCGCCTTTGCCGCTCGCCATCCGCAGAATGAGGAATGCCGTCATGTGCATTCCGGCATCCAGTTCCACAGCCATAGCCGTGTTTGGCGGAATGACGGCGGTCTTTTTTGGATTCGTGAATGAAAAAGATTGCAAATCGCTGGCTTTCAGCGGCATTTCCCGTTGAAAAGAACCATTCCGTTCAAACATGAGGGGGATGGGCCGAGGTTTGAGTGGGAATACGGGAATGATTCCGAACATGGACAGGTTGATATCATCAGCAGGCCAAAGGGATTCAACCACTCCCCATCCATTGCCGTCGTCTTCCTCTGTTTCCCAGCCATGCGGCAACCTTCCACCACGGACTCTTTCCATGGCACCCATCCAATGCGTCAGGGTGAAGTGCTGCCACTCGACTGCAGTATCGACGCATACTTTCCACTCAGCCTTCCCTGTTGCAATATCAAAACAAACATTTTCATTCTCATCCAGGCAGGAACCCGAGACAACAAGAGACGGGCCCAATGCTTTTGCCATCGTCCAGTAGGGGGCCCGCTGATTGCCCTTTTGCGCCTCATAGGGTGGATGGGATATCACTTTGACGGCAATGACATTGCGACCTTCCACCAGGTGCTTGCTTATGTCCAACGTCTCATAGAAATGCTTCCAGCGATCCCCTTTGCAAGGGCCGTATGTGATCGCATTTCCATTCACAAGGAGCCTGTATCGGCTATGCGCGCTGATGGAGAGTATGAGTTTCGCGTTCCCGGGTGCGTCGAAGCACAGGCGGAAGTAGGCGGTCTGCAGGCCTATGTGGCCGCCGTCTTTGTTTGCAGGTTCCGTCATGGGACAAGTGATCCATTTTGAATCGTGAAATAATTCCATATCCATCGGATGTTCCCCTCTGATAACGATTCATGAAACCTGATGCGGTGTTTGCTTATTCATTGAAGTATCCATGCAAACGGATGCTTGACATGATTTTCAGGGATGGGATGCGGATAATCTGATATCCGTTTTCCAATACGGTTTCCAGCATGACCCCATCGAGACCGGACACAGGAGCCATTCCACTTCCGGGTGTCAAGACCGATACGCTGATATTCCGGATTTCCGGTATGAATTCTGTTATCGGCATCCATCCTGCCGCAAGGGTTTCCTTTCCACTGTGATTGACAAGATGGACCAGCAAATCATCCTCCTGTCTGACCGCGGTCATTTCGATCAGGCTATCGCAATCGATTTTGACCAGTGCATCCGGCAGAAGAAGGTCGTAAAGCCTGATCAGAAGATTGGCGATAGGAGGGCTCAAATGTGTTCGGTAGGAAGTCAACAGTGGCCCGGCAACATAAATGACGACCCCGTTGCCCAACTTTCGGCTGCATATGGCAGCATGGCCATCCGGAACAGTGGCCGGGGCAAAGCCGTGTCCAAATTCGGTGCCCGATTTCCCGGAATGA
>JANYKF010000100.1 GCA_025361665.1 Clostridiaceae bacterium | reverse complement strand
TGGTGGGCCTGCACAATTCATAAGCCACATTTCCGTTGGTGATGAGTCCGAACAATTCGCCATCCCTATACCAGAGTGCAACAAAGACCAGGAAGGCCTGCTGCAGCCAGATGTAGGACGCCAGTTGCGGCAGGGTCATGGGGGCCGATGCGTCGCTGTTCCGGTAGAATGCCTCCAGGATCATGATCAGCATGAATCCCCAGAAGAACTGCGTCACAAGTCCTGCCATAGCAGCAATGCGATACTGGAGATTCTGCATCAGCCGGATGCGGAAGGCGGACAGATAAGCGGTTAGCGGCGATATCATTCAAGTCACTCCGATCTCCAAACATAACGATCTCATTTCAAGACACTCCGATCTCCAAACGCAACGATCTCATTTCAAGTCACTCCGATCTCCAAACGCAACGATCTCATTTCTGGCTCCCTATATCCTGTGTTCCCGATACAGCCGGACAATCAGTTCCTCGACCGGCTGGGCGCCGATGGTGACATCCTGCAGGTCCAGACTGCCGGACAGACGTGCCACGACACTGGAAACAGGCACAACGGAAGTATCCACGCGGTAGCGGGCCCTGCCGGAGGCAAGGTGTTCCGTCTCCACACCGTCTATATCAGGCGCAGTCTGCCCTTCGCGGAAGTCCACGGTGACCGTGCGGATGGTATCATAGAGATCACGCAGGCTGCCGAGTCCCCCATCGTACAGGATATGCCCTTTCCCGATGAGCAGGATGCGGTCTGTCAGCGCCTCGATGTCGTTCATGTCATGCGTGGTGAGAATGACCGTGGTGCCTTTTTCCCGGTTGATTTCCCGGATGAACTGCCGGACGGCCAGTTTGGATACGGCATCGAGCCCGATCGTCGGTTCGTCGAGAAAAAGCAGCCTCGGACTGTGAAGCAGCGAAGCCGCCAGTTCGCATCGCATGCGCTGACCCAGGCTAAGGCTGCGCACCGGTGTTTTCAGAAATTCGGACAACCCAAGAACTTCTGTCAGGCGATCCGAGGTCTTTTTGAACTGCGGTCCCGGTACCCGGTATATATCTCGCAGCAGGTCGAAGGAATCCTGAACAGGCACATCCCACCAGAGTTGGGAGCGCTGGCCGAACACGACGCCTATTTCCCTGACATGTGCAATACGTTCCTTCCAAGGGGTGCGGCCGAGGATGACGCAGCTCCCCGAATCCGGCACGAGGATGCCGCTCATGATCTTGATGGTGGTGGACTTCCCTGCGCCATTGGGCCCGATGTATCCGACCATTTCACCGGGTGAAACGTGAAAGGATACGTCCCGGATCGCCTCCACGTTCTCGGTTTCACGGTGGACAAACGCCCTCAGCGCCGCTTTCACGCCTGTGGACCGTTTCGGAACCCGATATGTCTTGGTCAGGCCTTCCACACGAATCATGCCGCGCCTCCCTTTGAAAACAAACGACCATCCACACAGCGAAGCACGGAAAAAGTGAAGGGTGTGAAATGTCGTGTCCAGAAAGACAAGGCCGGTGCATTCCGGGATTCGAAATCCACCGATACGCTTGCCATTCCACAGGATGCCGCCTTTTTGACGGCGGCATCCAGCATCAGCGATGCAATCCCGTTCCCGCGAACTTCCGGACGGGTGAATGCCCCGGTAACAGCCATGTTGCACGGATCCCGCACCAGCATGGACGTTCCACCCGTCTCCCGTTCCAATTGCAGGTATGCGACCGGCATCCCGTCTGAAAGCCTTTCCGCAATCCAGGCATGATGGGATTCCTGAGCCAGCCATTCGCGCAATTCAGCCATTTCATGCCGTTCCTGCGCCGAACCCAGATAAATGGGCGCGGATCGCATATAGGCAGTGTGCAAGTCGGACAACTCCAACCAGGCCATGACAGACTGAATGTCTCCGCTCTCCACCTCGCGAATACGGAGATCGGCCGGAACCGGCAGGTTCATGGCCACAGCCGGCCGAACCGCATCCATGCAGACCCCGCCGAACCCTTGATGAAACAGGTGGTTCCGAAGCTCCCGCTCTTCCTCATAAGTGGAGACGGCGTGATTGAGCCAGCCGGCTGGGC
>JANYKF010000039.1 GCA_025361665.1 Clostridiaceae bacterium | reverse complement strand
GCAAAGCAACCCATATGAATCCACAGATATGGTGTGGAAGTTACTACGTGGCAGCCGTAAATTGCCTACGCTATGGTGTTCTTTTCTTCTGTCCACATCATTTGGCCCATAACGCGAGGAATCAATGGGCTATTGTTTTTGGCAGATGGTTTATGAAAGTAGACAGAGAACACTCGTTTTCTGCCTGCTTTTACTATTTTACGGAGGTTTCCGAACATGAAGGAATATGATCTGAAAGTTGCCGGCCTGGAAAGAAAGCTCCCGATCGTGCAGATATCGGATACGCTTGAGATCGCCAGTTTTGTGATCCTCGGCGATGCAGAGCTGGTCATTCGCGCGGCTGCGGAACTGGTAACCAGGATACCGCCGGTTGACTACCTGATTACCGCCGAGGCCAAAGGGATCCCCCTGGTTCAGGAACTGGCCCGGCTGCTCAACATGAAGCGTTTCTTCGTGGCTAGAAAGAGCATCAAGCCTTATATGACCGAGCCCCTGGTGATCGAGGTCTATTCGATCACAACCCAGACCAGGCAGATTCTGTGTTTGAGCCGGGAGGAAAGCGAGCTGATTGACGGCAAGCGGGTTTTGATCGTCGATGATGTGATCAGCACCGGTGAATCAATCAAGGCCATGGAATCCCTGATCAGAAAAGCCGGCGGCAAGGTCGCCGGGAAAGCGGCCATCCTGGTCGAAGGCGATTCCACAGACCGAAAGGACATTATCTACCTCGAAAAGCTTCCTGTATTTCCCATCATTGCCTCACGATAATCGACCAGGCGTTAGGAGATAATGCATTGAGCTTTTCGATCAGCAACATCAGCTACAAATATGGTCCCGAGCAGGAGCTGGTCTTGAAGAATGCCAGCTTTGAAATCATGCCGGGCCAGGTCACAGCCATCGTAGGGCCCAGTGGCTGCGGGAAGTCCACGCTGGTCAGCATCCTGAGCGGCGTCATTCCTGAACTGATGCCGAATGGCGTCTTCGAGGGGTCCCTTGAGGTGGCGGAGGATGTCCTGATCTCCGTGGTCAGCCAGTCCCCGGAGAATCAGCTGTTTGGCTATGGTGTCGAGGACGCCATTTCCTTTGGCATCGAGAACATGGGACTGCCGAATGAAGAGATTGTCGAACGCGTCGAGTATGTACTCGACCTGCTCAATATACAGCACCTGCGCAAGCGTTCGGTCGCCACGCTTTCCGGCGGTCAGCGCCAGGCGGTCTGCATCGCCTCGGTATTGGCGATGCGGCCGGATATCCTGATCATGGACGAACCGGTCAGTTCTCTGGATCCCAACGGCAAGAAGATGATTCAATCGGTCCTCAGCCTGCTTAAGGAATCGGGGCAGACCACGGTGATTGTCGACAACAATCTGGACTGGTTTGCCGACATTGTCGAACACGTGATCGGTCTGATTGACGGCGAAGTGGTTTTTGACGGTGGCAAGGACGTATTTTTCAATGATTTTGCCATTCAGGAACGGCTTTGTGTGACCATCCCCCAGGAAGTCGAGATTTATCTCGAATTGGCCAAAAGATTTCCCGGCCTGAACAAATTCTATTCCCTCAGCGAAGCCAAGCGGGAAATCACCAAGCTCATCGGGCCGGCGGCCCTGGATTTGGCAATCTGCCAGACGGCAGAATCTGCCGTGGCCAAGCAAGCAGAATCTGCCGTGGCCAAGCAAGCAGAATCTGCCGTGGCCATGCAAGCAGAATCTGCCGTGGCCAAGCAAGCAGAATCTGCCGTAGCCGAGCAAGCAGAATCTGCCGTGGCCAAGCAAACAGAATCTGCCGTGACCAAGCCAGATGAGTCTGAAGAGATATTGACGGCTCGCGGCATCTGCAAAACCTTCGCCGATGGTTTCCATGCCCTGATTAATGTAGACGCAGGCTTTGCCAAGGGGAAAGTCATTTCCATGCTTGGCCAGAACGGATCTGGAAAAACGACGCTGGTCAAACATCTCAACGGCCTGTATCGCGCGAGCAAAGGAAAGATTTTTTACCGCGGTCAGGAAACCACAGGCAAATCGGTGGCGCAGATCAGCAAGGACATCATCCTGGTATTTCAGAATCCGGAGTTGATGCTTTTCGAGGAAACCGTCCTGCGCGAACTCACCTTCTGCGCGAGGGCCCAGAATAATGAATTTACCGAAGAGACCGCGCTGGCCGTTCTGGAGCAATATGGCCTCTTGGCGCAGCGCGATGAATTCCCGGTCAATCTGTCGATGGGCAAGAAGCATCTGCTGACCATCCTGTCGGTTCTTTTTTCCAGCGCCGAAGTGATCATCCTGGATGAGCCGACTCTTGGCATGGATCTGCATTTGAAGAGCCAGCTGATTGACATCATCCGACAGCTGAAAGACAGGGGCAAGACGGTCATTGTGATCAGCCACGAGATTCCGCTGGTATTCAGGATTTCCGATGAAATCCTGGTTTTGAATGAAGGAGTCAGGCTGATCCAGGATACCAGACAAGTCCTGGCCAATTGCGACGAGCTTTTTGCCAGGATAAGCATTTCTTTGCCGCCTGTAGTTCTATTGTCCAAATATTTCGGATTTGCCTCCTTATGCTGTGATGTGGATTCTTTTGTGCGGGAAATCGCGGTCCGATCGACGGCCGAAATTCCGGCAGCCGGTTTGGCAGGAGGAATATAGATGGGTGACTTTCTGCAATACGTTGAGGTCGATTCGTTTCTTCACAAACTGGATCCGCGAACCAAGTTCGTGTTTTTCATTGTCATGTCTGTCCTGACCTCTTTCGTGAAAAGTGGGGCGGCTCTGCTTTTCCTGTTTGTGATATTTCTGGCCGTCTGGCTGACCGGTCATGTCGGCAAGTACATTTTGGTCCTGGCCAACAAGGTCAAGGTGCTCCTGCTTTTCATATTTCTGCTATGGCTGGTGCTCGGTGCCTTCAGAATCAATGAAGGGCCGGTCATCTGCCGGACAGCCTTTACCGTTTTTCAGCATCCGTTCACCTTCAGCCTGGAATGGTTCGACCTCTATAAGGGATGCGTCTTCTCAATGCGCATTTTCCTGATGATTTCCGCTTTTTACACGGTTGTCTTATCCACCAATTTCAGCCAGATCATCCTCGGGCTTCGCTCCTGGCGGGTTCCCTATGCCCTGGCCTTCGGGATTGGCCTTGTTTTCCAGATAATACCAATTATCGTCAAGGAATTCTCCACCATCATGGAAGCGCAAAGCTCGCGCGGCCTGGAAGTCGAACAATGCGGTGCTTTGGCAAAAATGAAAAACTATGTCATTGTCTCACTGCCGCTGATGTTCCGGGTCCTGGGCAAGGGGCATTCGATCTCTCTGGCCATGCATTACTATAAGCTGGATTTCAAGGTTAGGCGCACCTCCTACAAGGTAATCCGGACAACCTACCGGGATGCCGTGTTTTCGGTGGTTTTTATCTTGGCAACGGTGGTCACGGTATTTCTGCAGGTGCGTTTCTATATTCCTTTGTAATATGCATCAGGGAGGTTGGGCACGATGATTGCAAAATGGGAAAATCTGACCCGGGATGAAATCGCGGCGATTGACAAGGAATCGGCAATCGTCTTTCTGCCAACCTCGGCAACCGAGCAGCACGGAGCGCATTTGCCCGTCGGCACCGATTCCATCATCCTGACCGCTTTGATTGACCGGATTGTCAATGAGCAAACGTTTGACCAGGGCAGCCTGATTTTCGCACCGCAGCTGCGAATCGGCAAAAGCAACGAGCACATGGGTTTTGCCGGAACGCTGACCTTTGGCACGCAAACCTATTATGCACTGCTCCATGACGTTGCCGGCTCAATAGCCAGGAGCGGTTTCCGGAAGCTGGTCCTCTTCAACAGTCACGGCGGCAATACCGATATGCTGAACCTGATCAGCCGCGATCTGCGCATCGATTTTGGCCTGGATGTATTTGTTTTCGACTGGTGGTTTACCTCTTTCTGGGCAAAGGGCTTGCAAGACTTGAAGCAATCCGGCAAATATGGCGTATTCCACGCCTGCGAACTGGAAACATCCCTCATGCTTTTTGCCCAGCCAGAGTCCGTCCATATGGAGCTCGCGGTTGATGAGGATCCGGTCGCTTGTCTGCGAGACAATGATTATGTCACTGTGTTCGGCCCGTATCATGCCGGCTGGAAAACAAGTGACATAACCAGAAGCGGTGTCATTGGTGCCCCCACCTATGCCACGGCTGAAAAAGGCAAAAAGCTTTTTGACTATGCGGTCAAAGAGCTGATGGATATCATATCCGTATTTGCAAAAATAAATTATTAGGAGGGGAAACACAATGTCAAACACGAAACCGATCGATCTGAAAGCCAAAACCAGGTTCACCTTCGTCAACATCATCTTTTTTGTCATCTTCGGCGTACTGACCGGCGTATTGTGGGCTTACGGCAGCCCGATCCCGCTGATCCCCGGTGCAGTGCATCTCCGAACCTTCGCCTTCATCATCCCCGTGATCGGTTTCCTCTTCGGGCCGGTAACCGGATTCTTCTCCGGCTACATCGGCACCCTGGTCTGGTCCTTGCTTGGCGGATACTTCATCGCGCCGCACACCCTTCTGGCCGACGGCATCACGGTTGGCCTGAGCGCCGCGCTGCCTGCCTTTTTCATGCTGAAGACCAAACCACTCGATGAATGGCTGAAACTGTCCAAAGGCAAATTCATCGGCGTCTGCATGTTCTGGTCGGTCCTGTTCGGCGTTCTGATGATCCTGAGCACCAGCCTTTCCCTGTCCTATTTCACCGGCCTGGATTACTGGTATTGCGTCGTCTGGATCGGCATCGCCGACGTTGCCCCGATTGCGCTGACCCCCTTTGTCGTCCTGCTTCTGGCACCCAGGCTCAAGCGGGTCCAGACCATCATACCCAAGGTTTAACTTCGCCCCTCGGATCCACGTAACGGATGAAACCCCTGTCGGCATTGATGCAAGGCCGACAGGGGTTTTTTCATAGACGGCAGGTTGGCGGCCGTCCTATGATGCTTCATTTTTTGGGTAAACGAAAGGGCTTCCGAATTACCGGAAACCCTTTATTCATCTGTGGTCGGAGTGAGAAGACTCGAACTTCCGGCCTCTTGGTCCCGAACCAAGCGCGCTACCAACCTGCGCTACACCCCGACGCGTAAGTGTTATTATAAGGTATCCGGATGGCAAAAGCAAGCGGCAAAAACCTGTTTCCATGCCTGATGAAGGCTGCTTGCCAAAGAAGATTTGCAGCAAGGCGGCTGTGAAACCATGCTTGATGAAGGTCTTCCATGGAGGATGATACACTGAAGGATGGCTGTGAAACATATCCTCTTGCACCCATCACCGAAAAGGTGTAACTTATTCATGTAATATGAATAAGTCGGTTTCGGGATAGCCGGCAACCGCAGGAGGATTCACATGGCATACTTGCTGGGTGTCGATATCGGCACATCGGGAACAAAGACTGTCCTATTCGATGTCCATGGGAGGACTGTGGCCAGCGACATGCAGGAATACCCGCTGTATCAGCCCAAAAACGGCTGGGCGGAGCAGGATCCGGAAGACTGGTGGCGTGCCACGCATGTTTCCGCATCGAACGTGCTGCGCAAAAGCGGAGTGGATGCGAAGGAAATCAAGGGAATCGGTTTGTCGGGCCAAATGCACGGCCTTGTCCTGCTGGATCGGGAGGGCAAGGTTCTCCGCAAATCCATCATCTGGTGCGATCAGCGGACCACGGCGGAATGTGCCGAGATTACGGAAAAGGTTGGCGCGAAGCGGCTGATCGAGATCACTGCGAATCCTGCACTCACTGGTTTTACCGCTTCCAAGGCGATGTGGGTGAAAAACAACGAGCCGGAGATTTTTGATAAAGTTGCCAGAATCCTTCTGCCCAAGGATTACATCCGTTATAAACTCACGGGTGAATTTGCGACGGAGGTGTCGGATGCGAGCGGCATGCAGTTCCTCGATGTGCCGAAGCGCCGGTGGAGCGGCGAAGTGCTGCAGAAACTGGGTCTGCGGGAGGATATGCTCGGAAAAGTGTATGAATCCTTTGAAGTGTCCGGAACCGTGCATCGCGAGGCAGCGGCACTCACGGGCCTTGTGCCGGGAACCCCTGTGGTGGGCGGCGGAGGGGATCAGGCAGCGGGAGCGGTCGGGAACGGCATCGTCCGGGCTGGTGTCATTTCTTCGACGATAGGCACATCCGGCGTCGTTTTCGCCCACTCCGACACCGTGACCATCGACCCGAACGGTCGTGTCCATACCTTCTGCCATGCGGTTCCCAATACCTGGCACATCATGGGGGTCACACAGGGAGCGGGGCTGTCTCTGCAGTGGTTCCGGAACCAGTTCTGCCGCGATGAAATGAGCACGGCAGCCGCCATGGGTGTCGATCCGTACCAGCTGATGGACAAGGAAGCCGCGCAAGTCGGTCCCGGAGCCAATGGCCTTGTTTACCTGCCGTACCTGATGGGCGAGAGAACGCCGCACCTGGATGCGGATTGCCGGGGTGTCTTCTTCGGCCTTTCCTCGACACATACGAAACGCGACATGCTGCGGGCCATCATGGAGGGCGTCGTGTTTTCCCTACGGGATTGCCTGGAAATCATCAAGGCTCTGGGCGTGCCGGTCGGAGAGGTCCGGGCTTCCGGCGGCGGCGGCAAAAGCCCGCTGTGGCGACAGATGCAGGCCGATATCTTTGGAACGGAAATACAGACGGTCAATTCCAGTGAAGGCCCGGCACTTGGCGCGGCCTTGCTGGCCGGTGTCGGAACGGGCATGTACAAGAGTGTTCCGGAAGCTTGTGACAACGCCATCGGCGTGCTGACCAGGCAATCCGGCGATGCGGCCGTCAAGCCAATCTACGATGGATATTACAAACTGTACAACAACCTTTACAAATCACTTGCCTCCGACTTCAAGGCTTTGGCGGCATTGACCCATCAGTAGGAAAGGACCCGCATGGCCGACAACATCCCGAATCAGGCGGATCATGGCGAAATGGAGGATCATGGCGAAACGGACGGGCAACAACCGGTATCTGAGGGAGATGAACCAGGCCCTCCTGCTGGATATCATCCGTGTCCGGGAAGGGGTGTCCCGCATTGCCCTGGCATCATTCACCGGTCTTTCCGCCACTGCCATCGGTGCCATCGTGAAAGGATTGCTGGAAGAGGGGTATGTTCATGAAACCGGTTCGGGGGAATCCTCCGGCGGGCGAAAGCCGGTGCTGCTACGGCTGATGCCGAACCGCTGGTTCGGGATCGGCGTGGATGTGGATGCCAGGTTCCTGTATCTCTCCATCCTCGACCATGCGGGAGGCGTTCTCTGGCAGAGAAGGCAGGAGGGGGACGGACGCGTTTCGCCGGATGCAACCGTTTCCCGCATCGGCGCCCTGGCTACGGAAGCACTTCGTGAAACAGGAATTTCCAAGGAAAAAATACTCGGGATGGGCGTGTCTGTACCCGGCATTGTGGACAGGAGGACCCGAAACATTGCGTTTGCGCCGAACCTGGCCTGGACGGATGCCTCCATCCGTGGTCCCTTGGAAACGGCAGTCGGACTCCCTGTTCTCGTGGAGAATGAGTCGGTCTGTTCCACCCTCTGCGAACAATGGATGGGCTCCTGCCGGCTAGTCGAAGACTTCGTCCAGATCAACATCGACACCGGCATCGGCGCGGGGCTGTTCCTCAAGGGTGGATTGTACAGGGGGACGTCCGGCAGCGCGGGGGAGGTGGGGCACATCATCGTGGAAGACGAGGGGCCGCTCTGCACCTGCGGGAATCATGGATGTCTGGAAACACTTTCATCCCTGGATGCGATGCTTCGCGAGGCGAAAGCAAGTTCATTCGAATCGTTCCAGGCGACGGTCAGGGCTGGTGAACCGGGATGCGTCGCCGTGATGGAACGGGCATCCCGAAGCCTCGGACGCGCGGTGGCGATGCTTGTGAACACATTGAATCCGAGCCGAATCGTGTTGGGAAAACGGTTCCCGGAGTATGCCGACCTGGCGCTGCGGACGGTTCGGGATGAAGTGGAACGATTGGCCCTGAAATGGCCATTCGCGCAAATGGAAGTCGTGCCGGCCAGTTTCGGAGAGGAATCCTCTTCCTATGGTGCCGCCATCCTGCCCATCCGGCAACTGATGCAGCCGCAGCAGGGGTGAGGAATCCTGCCGATTGATGCGACCGAGGCTGGGATGGCAATTCCCGTCACAACGCCAGGTCAATGGCAAAGCAAATCATCCGATATCAGGAGGGTAAGCAATGAACGAATTTTTCAAGGGAATCGGAAAGATTCAATATGAGGGGCCAGCGTCGGACAACCCACTCGCATTCCGCTACTACAACCCCGTTGAAGTAATCGGCGGGAAGACCCTGAAGGATCACCTGCGGTTCGCGGTCGCCTATTGGCATACTTTCCAGGCCCGCGGCAGCGACCCGTTCGGCCCCGGCACGGCCCGGCGGCCATGGGATACGATCACGGATCCGATGGAACTGGCCATCGCGAAGGTTGAAGCCAGTTTTGAATTCTGTGAAAAGCTCGATGTTCCTTTCTTCTGTTTTCATGATCGGGACATAGCCCCGGAAGCCAACACCCTTGCGGAGACGAACCAACGGCTGGATACGGTCGTATCCGCCATCAAGGCCCGCATGGCGGGAAGCAATGTGAAACTGCTCTGGGGTACCACGAATGCCTTCAGCAACCCGCGCTTCATGCACGGCGCCTCCACATCCCCCCATGCCGACGTGTTCGCTTATGCGGCCGCCCAGGTGAAGAAGGCCATGGAAATCACAAAAGAACTCGACGGGCAGAACTATGTGTTCTGGGGCGGCCGGGAAGGGTATGAAACACTGCTGAACACCGACATGAAACGGGAACTTGACAATCTGGCCAGATTCCTGGGAATGGCGGTATCCTATGCGAAGGAGATCGGCTTTGAGGGCCAGTTCCTCATCGAACCCAAACCGAAGGAACCCACCAAGCACCAGTATGATTTCGATGCGGCCACCGTTGTCGGTTTCCTGAAGACATACGGCCTGGACAAGCATTTCAAGCTCAACATCGAAGCCAACCATGCCTCCCTGGCCCAGCACACGTTCCAGCATGATTTAGCCGTGGCCCGCATCAACGGCATGCTCGGGAGCATCGATGCCAATCAGGGAGACAGCAACCTCGGCTGGGATACCGATCAGTTTCCGACCAACCTCTACGATGCCACCCTCGCCATGTACGAAACGATTCTGGCCGGCGGTTTGGGGAAAGGCGGCTTGAATTTCGACGCGAAAGTGCGCCGCGGTTCATTCCAGCCGGATGACATGTTCATCTCGCATATCGCGGGGATGGATACGTTTGCCCGTGGTTTCAAAGTTGCATGGCAGCTGCAGGCGGACAAGGTCTTCACGAAGTTCGTGGACGAACGGTATGCCAGCTGGTATTCGGGCATTGGCGCGGATATTGAAGCGGGAAAGGTCGGCTTCCGCGAACTGGAGGCCTATTCGCTGAAAAACGGCGAACCTTCCATCCGCTCCGGACGCCAGGAAATGCTCGAAGGAATTCTGAACCAGTACATCATCGAGACAAAGTGAATGCCGTATCATCACTGCATCTTGCGTATTCACGGCATCATGTGTCATGAAAGTCTTCGCTATATTGTAAACTTAGCCATCATAATAGTTGACAATACAAGATGAATTTGCTACGATGACAGGGCTGAAACTCCGGTATGGGTTTCAGCCCTGTCATCAATTTGCAGAGGGGCGCGTCAATGATCAACAAGATCACCACCAGGGATCTCATTCTGGCAGGCCTGTTCAGCGGCTTGATGATCGTTGGAGCCAGTCTGCGCATACAATTCCCTCTGGTACCCTTGACCTTTCAACCGTTTTTTGCCATTCTTTCCGGCCTGCTGCTGGGTTCCACCTTGGGATTATTCTCCCAGATTGCCTATCTGGCACTCGGGCTTGTCGGACTTCCTGTCTTTGCCGGCGGGTCAGCCGGGCTTTTGTACGTACTGAAGCCCACATTCGGGTTCCTCCTTGGGTTCGCGCTCAGCGCCTGGCTTGCTGGACGGCTGGTCGGAACAAGTTTCAAGCCGTGTTTTCTGCGGGTATTGGCAAGTGCCATGAGCGGCCTGATTGCAGTCTATGCACTTGGAATCCTTTACATGTACGGCATTCAGGCAATATATCTGGCGAAAGCCATCACTCTTGCCGATATCGCGAAAGGGATGCTGCCGTTTTTTTTGAAGGATGCCATTCTTTTTGCAGGAGCATCTGCTGCAGCAACCCGGTTGATTCCATTGCTGCGGCAAAACAAAAGGTGACTGACGCGATGACATTATCACTCAATGACAACTAACCGATGCGATAACCGCATACCGATGCGATTCCAATTGCGGCGGCGGTCAAGAGTGAATATAATGATTTGCATAAAGGAAATCACTGTTCTGGAGGGCATCATGTACATATCCTATGAACCGGTAAACCCGGATCACATTCCGACACTTCAAGGCATATACAACGAATATGTCCGTACCAGCACGGCAACATTCCATTACGAGCCGAGGACAGAGGCTGAAATGTCGGAAATGCTGATCTTCGACGATCCGGAGTACCTGTCCGAGTCCTGGGTCATCCGATGGGAAGGCTCGATTGCCGGATATGTCTATTTTGCACCCTACAAAAAAAGGGAAGCGTACAAGTGTTCCTCTGAAGTCACCCTGTATCTGAAGGCTGAATTCACCGGGATGGGAATCGGCACGCAGGCCCTGAAGATGATGGAGGAACGGGCGAGGGATGCCGGTGTCCACACGCTCCTGTCTGTTATCTGCGGAGAGAATGTTTCCAGCATCCGCTTGTTCGAGAAGTGCGGATATGAAAAATGCGCCCATCTGCATGATGTCGGGCGCAAATTCGGCAGGATGCTGGATGTGGTGATGTATCAGAAAATATTCGCTTAAGTCAGAAATAGTCAGCGAATGA